>CANTHI010000100.1 GCA_947653505.1 uncultured Eubacterium sp. | reverse complement strand
CTTTCCCTGTCTAATTTCCACCCCCTCCGTGTCCAATTTTAGTTTACCACTTCATTGTGGTCAGGATTCTGGCCGGATGGATCAGCTCCCTTTTTCCGTAATCCAGACCTCTGGGGCAGGCATACCCTTTGATTACGCTGTCATGGCCGTCTGTGGATTCTGCCTTTAGATGACAGCCCCTCGGACATACGGTACAGGTGATCCTTCCAGGCTGTGGCACTCCTTTAGGCAGCTGCGGATGTTCTGTGTGTTGTAATGGCTCCATGTTCCTGCCACTGAGATAACAGGCGGCATTTTTTCCGGCACATGCGCCTTCAGCGGAAACGGTGTCAGCCAGATCCAGCACTTTTCTCGCGTTTCCGCATACAAATACGCCGGGAATCTCTGTCTGCAGATATTCATCCGTTACAGCGCCCTGGGAAACAGGATCTGTCCGGATTCCTGCTTTTTTTATGATTTCATTTTCCGGAACCAGCCCTGCAGACAGGATCAGCGTATCGCATGCATACTCTTTTTCGGTACCGGCAACCGGATGGCAGCCCTCATCGACGCCTGTTGTGGTTACTTTTTCGATCCGTTTTTTTCCATGAATCTGCGTAACCGTACGGCGCAGAAAGAAAGGAATGTCATAATCCATCAGACACTGGCATACGTTTCGTTCCAGACCGCCTGTATGGCCCATGATCTCAAAGACGCCGGCGACCTGTGCTCCTTCCAGTGTCAGTCTTCTGGCCATGATCAGGCCGATATCCCCGGAGCCCAGAATCAGTACCTTTTTTCCGGGCATCATGTTTTTGAGATTCACCAGATTCTGCGCGCTGCCGGCTGTAAAAATGCCTGCCGGCCTGCTTCCTGCGATGCGAAGACTGCCCCTGGTGCGTTCCCTGCATCCGGTTGCAAAAATAACTGCCTGTGCCTGAATTTCCCTGACCCCTTCCGGTGAACATAGCCTGAGCTTTTTGTCTGCGAAAAAACCAGTTACCATAGTATTTGTCCGGACTTCGATCTGCATCCGCCTTACATCCTGCCAGAGCCTGTGCGCATATTCGGGTCCGGTCAGCGCCTGGCCGTACCGGATCAGTCCGAATCCGTCATGAATACACTGATTTAAGATTCCGCCGGACATTTTTTCCCGCTCAATGATCAGAATATCGTCAATTCCGTTTTCTTTCGCGCTGACGGCTGCCGCAAGTCCTCCGGAACCCGCGCCTACGATTACCAGTTGTTTTTTATCCGTCATTTTACATATCCCTCAAATAATTCTGTGCCTTCCCCGCGTAATTTTATCTCAGATGGCCGGTAGCCGTATTCTGTTACGAGCAGCTCTGCGATCTTTGCAAGGCAGCAGCCTCCCTGGCATCTGCCGGCTGTTGCACGCGTCCTGTTTTTAATCCCTGACAGGGTGACTGTGCCAAGCGGATTTTCCACTGCCATCTGTATTTCTTTTCTGGTCACGGTCTCACATCTGCATACAATCTCACCATATGCGGGATCCGAAGCGATCAGCCGGTTTTTTTCCTCATCGGGCAGATCGCGGAATCTGGGGATTCCTTTTCTGACCGGATCAAAATCCGGCTTTTTATACAGGGGCATCCGCTTTTTTACAAGACTGGCTACATATTCTGCAATCGGAACAGACGCGGTCAGTCCCGGGGATTCTATTCCGATCAGATTGATCAGCCCTTTGCATGTCTCTTCTTCTTTTATGACAAAATCCCGGAATCCGCCTTC
The DNA here is from genome assembly GCA_947653505.1 of uncultured Eubacterium sp. The sequence continues at coordinate 7,847 of CANTHI010000100.1, read as the reverse complement.
GCCTGTAGGAGTCTGTTTTGCCCGGATCCCTGCGTATGCTCCGATGATATCTTTTTCTGATATCTGCGGCATCAGCTGCCCTGCTTCCCTTAGCAGCTGGTCCATGACCGGCTGTGTCGTAGCATAATCGTCACACTCTCCGATATATTCCGCGCTGGGTCCGATGATTATATTTCCATCGACCGTAGGTGTCAGATGTACGCCCAGTCCTCCGCTGCCCTTTGCCGGCGCCGGATAGACCGGGGGTGTGGACATATGCGGACGCCTCCTGATCCAGTATGAAATATTCGCCGCGGCATGGATGGATTTTATACGCAAAGCTGCCAAACAGTGCAGCAGTCTTATCGCTGTAAAGTCCTGCTGCATTAATCACGATTTCAGACTGGTAAGTATGCTTACGGGCTGTCCGCAGTATAAATCCGCGGGACTTTTTTTTAGCAGCCGTCACTTCCTCCTGAAATTGAAATCTCACACCATTTTTGTGTGCGTTTTCCGCCAGTGCAACCGTATATAAAAAAGGATTCATAATGGCAGTATTGGGAGAATACAGCGCCATTCTGCCGCGGGCTAACGGTTCCTGTCTGCGCATCTCATCTCCGGATACGATACGCAGTCCCTCACATCCATTGGCGTTTCCCTGTTCCAGAAGACGCCGCAGCGTCTGACAGTCTTCTTCACCAAAGGCAGTCAGATATTTTCCAGTCTTTTTATACGGAACGTCCAGCTCTTTGCAGACCTGTTCAAATATTTTGTTTCCCCTGACGCAAAACCGCGCCATATAAGAGCCCGGACGGTTATTAAAACCCGCGTGTACGACAGCGGAATTTCTGCCGCTGGTGCCGCATGCGACATCCGGTTCTTTTTCCAGTACGATTATCTTTCGCTGATATCTGGACAGCTCCCGTGCAATGGCACATCCTACCGCTCCGGCTCCGATAATAATAATATCTGCGGTTCTGTCTTCCATTCTGTTTTTTTCTGTATCCACGTTTCTGTGTTCCATCCTCTTTTCTTTTCAAATGCCATCTGCGATCTCAAAATAGTTCCGGATCTGCTTTTTACAGATCTCCATCTCCGGAATGCCTGCTTTTTGCAATTTATAAAATTCCACAATCTCATAAAGCATTCTGTCACAGGAAAGAAGCGGCTTCCAGTCCAGATATTTCAGGGATTTGGATATATCAAGTCCCAGTGTCTGTGACTCGGTGACGGCAAAACTATCCCCTGCTGTATATTCCGCGTTTGAAAAATGTTCCCGCATTTTACCGGCAACCCAGGCTACTTCTTTGATCCCGTCCCGTTCAGGTCCGATATTCCACGGCTGTGAATATGTTTCTGGCTGTTCACAGAGCAGTCTGGCGACTGTCAGATAACCGTTTAACGCATCCAGCATGGACTGCCACGGTCTGGTCTGATGCGGATTCCTTATCGCGGCCGGCTTTCCCTCATCGATGGCTCGCAGGATCGATGGAATGAGCCGTGACTGCACAGGATCCCCTCCGCCCAGCACATTACTGGCTCTGACTGTCGCAACACCGGTCATCCTGTCATCCGTCTGCAGGTACGAACGCCTGTAAGAGTCTGTGATGTATTCCATACATGTTTTGCTGGCAGAATACGGATCAATCCCTCCCAGCGGGTCTGTTTCCACATAGACCGCTCCATCGCCTTTGTTTTCATATACTTTATCCGTCGTTACGATTACCACACTCTTCACATCCGGGCAGCGTCTTACCGCTTCGAAAAGGTTTACGGTCCCCATCACGTTTGTCTCATATGCATATGCCGGATGGTCAAAACAATCTTTGACAACCGCCTGCGCCGCAAGGTGAATCACGATCTCCGGTTTTGCCTCTGACATACATCCCAGCAGCTTTTCAAAATCACGTACATCCCCGTCCGTATGCCTGACGCTGCACTGTCCGATGATTTTTTCAAACATACTGCCAGAAGGCGCGGACAGGGCATATCCGGTCATGTCTGCATGCAGCTCACTTAATATGGCGGTCAGCCATGCGCCCTTATATCCGGTGTCTCCGGTAACAAATACTTTTTTTCCTTTGTAAAAATGTTTATTTTTTATGCTGGCTTCCATCTTCCGCCCCTTCGTATGATCATTCTGTTTCAAAGCTTCGTATCCCGCAGATGTTCGTCTAAGGTGCCATCTGCTATCCGCTTCTTTAAGCATTTTAAACGGTTGCATTTGTAGGACGCAAACGTTTCTTTTGTAAAGCGGATATCCTGATAATAGCGCATCAGCTCTTTCCCGCCCTTTTCAATATTCCACTGAGGATGATAATAGTCTTTCAGTGTCGTAAGAATCTTCCCTGCGGATACCCGGTAGCTTCTCGGATCGGTATGTTCTCCCGTAAAGACCAGCTCACAATCCGGCGCGCAGCTCTGGGCGGCGGCTGCCAGTTCACGGACGGTATAATTATTATCTTTTGTTCCTACATTAAAGACTTCGTTTCTGACCAGCTCTTGCGGCGCTTCCAGCACAGCCGCAAAAGCAGCGCTGATGTCCCTTACATGCGACATCGGTCTCCAGGGCGTACCATCGCTTTTGATCTCGATTTTTCTGCCTGTATACGCGTAAGCTACAAACGCGTTAAATACAATATCACAGCGCAGATTCGGACTGGCTCCATAGGCAGTTGCCGGCCGCAGATACGTGATCAGAAAGTCCTCATCGCATAACTGGCGAAGCTCCTGTTCGCACTGCCATTTCGTTTTTGCATAAGCGGTAATCGGATTTTTTTCACTTTCCTCATCCGCTGCCTTCGATACATCAGAGATGCCATATACACTTTGCGAGGATGCATATGCCATTCTTTTTACGCCTGCTTTTTTCGCGCATTCCGCAATCTGCATCGTTGCCTTATAATTAATCTCATAGGTAAGGGCCTCGTCAAAATCACCCAGTGGATCATTGGACAGACCAGCAAGATGAATCAGGTAATCGATCCCTTCAAAATCTTCCACAGTACAGTCCCTTACATCTTTTCTGATCTGCTTTACCAGCCGCTGTCCGGGCTTCATTAAATAGCAGTCCTCATAATATCCGGTATCATAGCCTGCGACAGCATAGCCTTTTTCTGTTAAAAAAGGAACCATCACATTGCCTATGTATCCCAGATTTCCTGTTACCATTACTGTTTTTTTCTGCATAACCTTACTCCTTATTTCTGTTTTTACTTTCACAATTTATACTGACGGGCAGTAACATTTGCCAGCAACACCGGCTCACGAGCGTTAATGCTTAAAGCTATATGGCAAATTTCATCGCTCGTGAGTATATCTGCGGAATAAAATATATTTTCTTGTCAGAAAATTAAATAGGATCACAAAGATCTGCGCTGAAATCTTTACTGCGGCAGAGGCAACATGCATCTGAAAGATACCTATGTACAATACAGCCTCTTCCAGAAAAAATGCGGCCAGACAGCCTGCCGTAAACGCCGCGAACTGTTTCAGCGCTGCGGTGACTCCTTTTGTTTCAGCCTGAAAAACAACGCCGCGGTTCGTAAAAAACTGAAACAGAATGCATACCGCGCTGGCAATGGTATTTGCAATCAGTTCATTTACGGACAGCACATATGTAAACAGGCCAAACATCAAAAGATTCAGAAAGACCGCAATTCCGCCAAAAAAAATATACAGAACGATCTGCCGGTACCGGCTGTACAGCGGCGCAAAAAGCCTGCATCCATGCCATGAAAACATCCGGTCAAATCCTCTGTAAACCAGTTCCTTAAACATGCTTTAGCCACTCCATTGTCCTTAAAATACCTTCTTCGAAAGTAACCTGCGGCCGGAATCCGGTATCCTGTACCAGCTGCGCATTTGAAAAAGCTTCCTTTGGCAGATAAACCCCGTGAAACTCTGTCTCGCCAAAACCGGGTACCGCAGACGCATCCACAATACGGATCAGACGGAGCAGAAAATTTTTTAACGCCTGCGTCTTACCCATTGAAAGCACATAATGCCTTCCTGCCCTGCCCGATTCCCCGATCAGCCTGAACGCCCGTGCCGCGTCATCAATATAGATAAAATCATACATCTGGTTTCCTTCGCTGAAAGACAGATGCTCTCCTGCCAGTATTTTTTGTATCGTCGTGTTGATGAGCCTTGGTTTTGTCTCGCCCGGACCAAACGGATTTGACAGGATAGGCCAGATAAATTCAACGCCGTTTTGCATGGCGACAATTTCTCCCATATATTCACAGGCTGTTTTTGCTGTCTTGAAAATACTGTGCTTGTCGCCGGTGCCTTTTCTTCCTTCCGGTACTGTCAGTTCGGACTGGGAGCTGCTGCCGCTTCCGATAAATTTCTGGCATCCCAGTGCGGCCGCCGCACACACTGCGTCCAGTGTATACCTGACATTATCAAGCTGTTTCTGATAATCCGTCAGGGCGTCCCCTTCCATGCCATCCCATGCAAAATGATAAAATACATCCATATTTTTTGCCGGAAGCAGCGCTGGCAGCTCTCTGATATGTGCAAGATAGCATGGGATCAGATGCAGTTTTTCCTGTCTTATTTCATGATCCAGGCTTACCAGTCTGTCTGATTTTTCCCGCTGCAAACTGCTTTCCTGTTTTTCACGGGGTCTTACAACGGCAAAAACCTCCATGCCATGATGCAGCAATTCCCTGACCAGCGCGCTTCCGATAAAACCTGAAGCGCCTGTTACGACTGCTCTTTTCATTTTTCTGCCATTCCTTTTCCGGTTATTTTCCAGCCATTTATTTCCGGAAGATTTTCCTGCTCCGGATACAGATCTTCCTGTTCCAGCCAGCCCGCTATCGTTCTGGCAACGCCTTCCTCAATCCCGGTCTGTGGATGCCATCCAAGCTGTTCCAGCTTATCCGTATCCAGCATAAATACATCGGATAACGGCTTATGCAGATCATCCTTACGGATGTCATACGTTATGCCGGAACGTCCTTTGCTTTGTTCTGCAAAGATCTGCGCAAGCCGGCGGACGGAAACTGCCTGTGTGCTGTTTGCGATATTATAGGTTTCTCCGGCTTTGCCTTTCAGCAGTGCGGTAAACATGGCGGTTACGCAGTCACCCGCATAGCAGAAAGACCGGACCGCGCTGCCGTCGCTGTGAAGGACAAGATCCTCCCCTTTTAACACAGCGTTCATAAAATCGGTAAAAGCAGTCAGCGTTTTATCATTTGTTTCCGGCGAATAGATATAGACGGGCCGTACGATAACAGCAGGTACCTGATACTCCAGATAATAGCTGCGGCAGAGCATTTCTCCCATCCGCTTCGCCTCGCAATAGCAGGATCTGATATCGTTAAAATCCACGCTTCCGCTATAGGATTCGCAGACAGGTTCCCGCGGCAGGTCTTTGCCATATACGTTGCAGGAGCTGACAAATAAAAATCCTCTGACCTGGTTTTTACGTGCGAGCCGGAGCATATGGTCCGTACCGGTCACATTTGCCCGTATGGTTTCGACCGGCTTTGTTACAAACATCGCCGGAACTGCCATACTTGCGGCGTGTATGATATAATCAATCTTTTCTTCCAGCGTTACCGCCTCACAGACATCCGCATAGATGATATGAAAATACGGGCGGTCCATGACCGCTCCATATTTCTTTTTCACCTTGTGTTCTGACCGGCAGATCAGGATGATCTGTATGTCTGCACCTGTTTCATTCAGGGCAAGCAGCGCATACGTAAGATAGGTCATGATCAGGCCGGTCCCGCCAGTGACCAGAACCGTGGAATGGTATAATGCTTCCCACGGCAGATCTGTATGCAGGATCTTGCGGATATCTTCCTTTATAATGCCCATATTCCGGCTCCTTTCCGGTTTCCCTGTATAATTCCGTTTTTATTTAAAGCTGGTCCAGCTGCCTGTATAATGGTTCTGGCAGCGCAGGAGCCATTTTCTGACAGGGATTTCCCACTGGCAGCGCAGGCTGTACTTCAAAATCCATTGGAAGGAACATATCTACGATACACGGCAGCTTCAGATCCGTCCATGAGAATGCCGCCGGATCATCCATTGTAAGAACCGCATAATGGATCCCGTACGCATCTGCCAGCTTTTGAAAATCCGGCGCTGAAAAGCCGGTTTCACGGGTGGTATGCAAAAAAGACGCATATCCCCGTTTTTTCTGGAGATTTTTAATAATCCCGCTCCTGCCGTTATTTACGATGACAACAGCGACCGGAAGCTGCTCCAGCGCGATCTGCTCCAGCTCCTGGATATTAAACTGGACCCCCTGGTCTCCGGTCACGCACACAACCGGGCGTCCGCATGCATAAAAAGCCCCGGCTGCTTTCCCGAGAGAACTGCCCAGATCCTCCAAAAACTTGGCATGCAGCAGGAAAGCCCGGCAGCCCGTATGTGCGTACGCTCTTGACATCCACATTTCATTACTTCCGACATCGCATACAAGTACTGCATCGTCCGGAAGCTGTCCAAGCAGATGCTCAAAAACCGGAACCGGCTGCCCGGTGTCCGCATCGGACAATGCTTCTTTTAGTTTTCCGCAGGTATCCAGCCATGCACGGTCATGCGTATCCAAAAGCCCTGCCCCGGCAGTCCCCGGTAAAAATGCTTTCAGATCGGCATGGATATTGACAGCATTAGGCACCGGCCTTGCAAATTCCCTGTCATCCACATCGATGCGGATAACCCGGGCATTTTGGAATAGCGGTCCAAACGACGCGGAATCTACCGGATACGCCATCCGGTTGCCGAGCGCCAGGACAAGATCGGCTTTGGACAGAATAAAATGGCTGTATCTGGTTGCATGGCTTCCGATATATCCATAATAGTTGGGCGAACCTGCCGCGAGATCCTGCGAGACCCTGCTGGACAGAATGGGAATCTGATGTGCCTCAGCCATCGAAATCACGGTGCGTTCCATCCCCGTATGCCGCAGTCCGTCACCGATCAGAATCACCGGCCGTTTTGCCTTTCTGACTTCCTTTCTGATAAATTCCAGACTGTTTTCATGCCCGGCATCCGGCTGGTCTGCCGTTTCCTGTATCCGTCCGGGCAGCTGGTCCTGCTGCGTTTGCTCTGGTATTTCAGCCTCCAGAAGCTTTGCGGCAAAGTCTAAAAATACGGGTCCTTTTCTTCCTTCCTGCGCTGTTTTTATGGCTTTTCTGATTTGATATGCAGCCGTATCCGGATTTTCAATGCGGACTGCGTATTTTACAAATGGCGCTACTACTGGCAGGGGATCCATTTCTTTCATCTGATCAATCCGGACATTCTGATAAGGTGTGGCTGGCGTATGGGCCGTCATAAACAGAACCGGAAACGAACCGTAGTACGCCTCTGCCATAGGGGTAAGCATGTTCGTCGCCCCGGGTCCTTTGGTCGCATAAGCTGCCCCCAGCCGTCCAGAGGCCTGTGCATATCCGCAGGCTGCATAAGCCGCCCCCTGTTCATGGTAGCAAAGATGTGTCCGGATCTTTGGATGTCTGTCCAGGGCATAGATCAGTTCCATGATTTCAGAACCGGGAATGCCAAATACATCCGTGACCTTTTCCGCAGCCAGAAGCTCTGCCAGCAAATCAGCTGTTTTTTTCATACTTATCTCCTTTATAACCCGATTTTTTTACAATACTGTCCAAATTCTCTTTTGTATACCGGAACCGCATGTTTTCCGGAACATCTTTTAGGATGCACGCGATCTCGGCGCCGGTCATATGGTACTGGTTTTTCAGGATCATCGCATATCCATATGCGATCTGATAGGTCGCCGCGATGACCGTTTCGACCGAATACCCCCAGATATTGTTCTGCCAGAAATTTGCTTCCACAATATCGCAGGCTTTCAGAACCGATATAAAATCATACTGTTTTCC
>CANTHI010000099.1 GCA_947653505.1 uncultured Eubacterium sp. | reverse complement strand
ATATTTACAGATGACAACCAGGTTGAAATTTATACGGACGGAGCAGAAAAATTCCAGTGGAACCCGTCAGACCAGATAGAAATGGAAAATAAGCCTCTGCAGCAGCTGGTCAATGATATGATCGATGCCTATGACGCCAGACAGGCATATCTGATGAAGCAGGACGACGGATTTATTCAGGGTCTGCTGGCGCATCTGCAGCCTACCCTGATCCGGCTCATTTATGGAATGCAGATTCAGAATCCGGTGCTGGAAGATATTAAGACCAGCTATCCGGATATCTACAGACGCTGCGAAAAGGTCGCGCAGGTGTTAAGGGACTATACCGGAAAAGAAGTGCCGGAGCAGGAGATCGGATTTCTGACCGTGCACTTTGGCGCGGCGATGGTACGGCTGGAAGGCAGACAGGAAAAGATCCGCAAGGTACAGGCGGGTGTTATCTGCTCCAGCGGCATCGGGATTTCCCGACTGATGTCTTCCAAGCTGGAAAAGCTGTTCCACGGCAGAATGGACATTACCGCGTACGGCAAGCACGACATTACGCCGTATATTATGAGCCGTACAGACTTTTTTATCTCCAGTATCCCGATGGAACAGCCGGATATTCCGATTGTGTTTGTAAATCCGTTGTTAAATGAAGAAGATATTGAACAAATCCGGCAGATGATCCGCAAATACGAGCGTCTCCCGAAAAAACAGAAAGAGGCGGATGAGTTTTCCATGCAGCTGGAGGAAATCAATTTTGTCGCTGCGCAGATTCACACAGTCATCCAGTATATGGATTTTTTCCGTGTGGATAACCAGATCAGCTTCGGTGAGCTGCTGATCGCGATCGGTGAGAAGATGTCGCCGTATTCGGACTGTCAGGAAATTATACGCGAAGATATATTGAAACGGGAACAGATCGCCAGTCAGGTGTTTGCGGAGTTCGGGTTTGCACTGTTTCACGCACGTACCAAAGGGGTCATGCGGCCGGCGTTTTCCGTATGCATGACAAAGGATCTGGGAGCGTTTGCGGACGCGTATTTTAAAGGAATCCGGATTGTATTTATTATGCTTGTGCCGGCAGATGAGCACCGGAAGGTCAACGGGGATATTATGGGGTATATCAGCAGTATGCTGATTGAAGACTACGAGTTTATGGACATTGTCGTACGGGGAGACAAGGAAGAGATCCGCAGCGCTCTGTCCGCAAATCTTAAAAAGTATTTTAATAAATATATCGCAGGCTTTTCATAAAAATGGCACTATTTAATGATGCCAAATCCCTGCTTCTTTCTTTTGAAAAATGATGGTGCGCGTATTATAATAATTACAGAAAGAGAAAGAACAGGGGAAAGAAAAGCGCATGTAAAAATAAAGAATGATTTGATATACTGATCAGCGCGCTGAAACAAAGGGAGTTATGGAAAAATAAAAAGTGTCGGAAAGAAACCGGAGCATGCTTTTGCGGGAAATCAGAATAAAAAGAAAACAGTTGTTTCTGGCATGGCATACAGTCAGGGTGAAAAGGAGGAGTATCATGTTTTTTAAGAAGAAAAAAGAAGAAAAAAAGGAACTGCTGTATCGGGAAAATATCCGTGTAAACTGTGAGTCTGCGGCAAAGGAGCAGGTGATCCGCACGGTCGGGCAGATGCTGGTGGACAGCGGATATGTGGATCAGCCATATGTAGACGCGATGGTAGAAAGAGAAAAGACATTTTCTACCTTTATGGGCAGCGGACTGGCACTGCCGCACGGGGTGGAAGAGGCGAAAAAGGAAGTAAAAGCTTCCGGTATCGCAGTCATGACGTTTCCAAACGGCATCGACTGGGATGGCAATGAGGTGCATGTGGTGATCGGAATTGCGGGTGTGGGAGAAGAGCATCTGGATATTCTTTCTACCATTGCAGACAAGATGCTGGATGAGACAGCTGCCGACAGACTGGCAAAGGGTGATGTGGATACTGTATACAGCATTTTAACAGGGAAGGAGTAACGGATTATGATAGTAACAGTAACGATGAATCCGGCGATCGACAAAACGGTAGAGATCGACAAGCTGCAGCCTGGCGGACTGAACCGTATTCAGAAAGTAGAATACGATGCCGGCGGCAAAGGCATTAATGTATCCAAGACAATCCGCGAACTGGGCGGAACGAGTATCGCGGCCGGATTTTTAGGAGGAAACGCGGGCAGGACGATCGAGAGCGTATTAAATGAAAAGGGCATTCAGAATGATTTTATCTGGGTAGACGGTGAGACACGGACCAATACAAAAGTATTTGAAAAAAACGGGGAAGTGACAGAGCTGAACGAGCCGGGACCGCAGATTTCGCAGGAGCAGATCAGCCAGCTGATCAAAAAGCTGGAAGGATACGCGGACGCACAGACCTTATTTATCTTTGCGGGCAGCATTCCAAACGGTGTCGATAAAGGGATCTATGGAAAGATGATTCAGAAAGTCCATGCACATGGAGCGAAAGTACTGCTCGACGCGGACGGTGAGCTGTTCCGGCAGGCGCTGGATGCGGGTCCGGATATTATCAAGCCGAACCGGGTGGAGCTGGAGGAGTATGCGGGATTTGACTACCGTGCCTCCATCGAAGAGCTGCTGCAGACGGCAAAGAGCTTAAAAGGCAAGGGCATAGAGACAGTCGCGGTATCGATGGGAAAAGGCGGTGCGATGTTTGTACGGGATGGTTACGAGGTGAAATGTCCGGCACTGTCCGTAAAGGCACATTCTACTGTCGGGGCAGGAGATGCAATGGTAGCGGCGCTGGCATATGCATGGGACCAGAAGCTGGACAACGAGCAGACGGTGCGGATGTGCATCGCTACATCGGCAGGCGCGGTAACGACGATCGGCACAAAACCGCCGGCAAGAGAGCTTGTGGATGATCTGATGAAACAGGTTGTGATCGAAAAGATCGGGTAATGGCAGAAAATAGTCAAAAAGCTGTAGCCGGATTTGATTTCTGGAGATTTTATTTATAGAGATTTGGTTCATAAAGATTTGAATGATAGAAAAAAAGGAGATTGATTATGAAAACAAAAGCAGTCAGAATGTATGGTACAAGGGATTTAAGACTGGAGGAGTTCGAGCTTCCGGCGATTAAAGATGATGAGATTCTGGTCAAAGTTATGAGTGACAGTATCTGCATGTCTACGTATAAGCTGGTAGAGCAGGGCAAAAAGCACAAACGCGCGCCGCAGAATATTGATACGAATCCGATTATTATCGGCCATGAGTTTGCCGGTGTCATCGTGGAAGTCGGTGACAAATGGAAAGACCAGTTTCATCCGGGCATGAAATTTGCACAGCAGCCGGCGCTGAATTATAAAGGAAGTCTGGCTTCTCCGGGCTATTCGTATGAATTTTTTGGCGGTGCCTGCACCTACTGTGTCATTCCGCATGAAGTGATGGAGCTGGGATGTCTGATGCCGTATGAGGGCGAGAGCTTTTTCGAAGCGTCTTTGGGAGAACCGATGAGCTGTATTATCGGCGGCTATCATGGAAACTACCATACGAATAAGAGAAACCATGATCTGGCAGGCGGCACAAAAGAAGACGGCGACATTATCATTCTCGGCGGATGCGGGCCGATGGGACTGGGTGCGGTCAGCTACGGGATTCAGTTTGAAAACAAACCAAAACGTATCGTCGTTACGGATATTGATGACGCAAAGATCGAGCGCGCCAGAGAGGTCATACCGGAATCCTACGCACAGGAAAATGGCGTGGAGCTGTTGTATGTCAACACAGCCAAAATGGCGGATCCGGTCAAAGAACTGGTAGACCTGACAGGCGGAAAAGGCTATGACGATGTATTTGTCTATGTGCCAAACCGCGCGGTTGCAGAGCTGGGAGACAAGATACTGGCATTTGACGGATGCATGAATTTCTTTGCAGGGCCGACAGACAATCAGTTTAAGGCAGAGATCAATCTGTATGACGTACATTACACAAGCCAGCATATTGTAGGAACAACAGGCGGCAACAATGACGACTTAATCGAAGCCAATGATCTGGCGGCAAAAGGAAAGATTGAACCGGCTGTAATGGTAACACATGTCGGCGGCATCGACAGTATCGCTGAAGCAACGCTGAACCTGCCAAAAATCCCGGGCGGCAAAAAGCTGACATATACCCAGTTTAATATGCCTCTGACGGCGATTGAGGATTTTGCAGAAAAAGGAAAGACCGATCCGCTGTTTCAGAAGCTGGATGAAGCATGTAAGAAAAACAGGGGATTGTGGAGTGCGCAGGCTGAAAAGATCTTATTTGAGCATTTCGGAGTTGAAGTATCATAGGGAAAAATATACGGGAGTATACTGTATATGACGGTATGAAAAATATTTGGGAGCATGATATAGCTGCAGGTGTTGGAAACTATCTGGAAGTATTGTGTAGCCTGAGTGATTGAAAACGATTCGCGGTGTCGTGGCTGCGACACTGTAAAACATTGAAATCTGATATTTCCAGCATGCTGCAGGCGTGTCTGAGGACAGGGAGACTGTCTTCAGACACGTTTTTGCTTTGCATGGGGTACGGTCTGTGTTCAGAAAAAGTTGTCGTCATCAATATGCTCCATGATATCATTGACATTACACTGCAGAATATTACACAGCTTATCTATGGTGTTGACTTCCACGTTCTGGTTGTGTCTTAACCGGTTGATCTGTGAACGGTTCACGTGATAATGCGTGTACAGATCGTATTGCGTAATTCCTTTTTCTTTCATCGTTTCCCAAAGACGGTCATATGTAATCATATTTTACCAGTCCTTTTATCTGAATCGTACTTGTACCTCTTTTATTATCTGTGCAAAACTGGAAGAAAGATAGTGTTCGTGTAGTGACACTGGCGGCAGAAAACAAGCATATAATCATGCAAAAGTGATATACAGACATACAGATACTTGAAATTCAGCAGCGGACATGCTATTCTCTTAAATGGTAGCAGATGTGTCCGGCCTGTCAGGAAAACAGGAGAAACCTGCGCAGGATGATCCGGCGATAAGGAGAGAATCATGAAAAGAATTTTAATTATAGAAGATGACAGGAAGCTGAGTGACGGGATAAAAATAGCTCTCCGTAAGGACTATGCCTGTGCACAGGCGTTTTCCTTAAAATCTGCCAGAGAAGAGTTTTGCGTACAGCAGTTTGACCTGCTGATTCTGGATGTAAATTTTGCGGATGGCAGTGGGACAGACTATCTGGCACAGGTCCGCAGGGAAAGTGGGATTCCCATTATCCTGCTGACAGCCAACAGTATGGAGATGGATATTGTAACGGGGCTGGAGATGGGAGCGGATGACTACATCACCAAGCCTTTCAGCCTGATGGTACTGCGCGCAAGAGTCGATGTACAGCTGCGTGCGGAAAAAAGCAGGGCAGAAGTATTCCGGGATGGGGATTTTTGCTTTGATTTTGGAAAGATGGAGTATCTGTACCAGGGCCGGCAGCTGGATCTGAGTAAAACGGAACAGCGGCTGCTGCGCTGCCTGACTGAAAATAAAGGGCGCAGCGTTTCCCGTGCCGGATTAATCGACGCTGCATGGCCCGGGGAATCGGAATATGTGGATGAACACGCACTGACGGTTGCTCTGAACCGGCTGAGAAGAAAGCTGGACAACAGTACAGAACAGGCAGATTTTATTAAGACCGTATATGGGATTGGCTATATGTGGCAGGGGGACCTATGAAGGTACAGGAACTGATTCCCCTGTGTCTTTCTGTCATGGCGGCGCTGTGTCTTTGCTGTGTCTGGATGTTTTTTTATTTTAGGGGCAGGGAAAAAAGGCTGTGCAGCCGCCTGCAAAAGATGCTCGACGAAGCGGTTGACAAAACATTTGAGGACCGGCAGCTGGACGAGACACCGGTATCGGCCATTGAAAACAGTATGTGGCGGTATTTGTGCGACAGCCAGACAGCTTATCGCGAGATCGTGCAGCAAAAAGAAAGCATGCAGCGCCTGATCTCAGATATCGCCCATCAGGCAGCCACACCGGTCTCAAATATTATGCTGTACACCCAGCTGTTAACGGAGCAGCTGGCGGGGGAAGATGACGATCCGCAGGCAGGGCAGGCCGTACAGGTCATCATCGGGCAGATGGAGGAACTGGATTTTTTAATCCGCTCGCTCGTAAAGCTGTCACGTCTTGAGACCGGAATCATTTCCGTACGTCCAAAGCGGCAGGGCATTGACAGTATTTTAAACGCGCTAAGGCAGCAGTTTTGTTTAAAAGCATCCGTCAGAAAGCTCCGGTTCGAAGTGGAAGACTCTTCACAGCAGGCGGTATTTGACCGGAAATGGACGATTGAGGCGGTGGCCAATCTTGTGGACAATGCCATGAAGTACACGCCGCAAGGCGGGGCAGTGGCTGTCCGTGTCCGGATTTATACGATGTTTTTGTGTATTGATGTAACAGATACCGGCATCGGCATCCCGGAAGAAGAGCAGGGCAGTATTTTTACCAGATTTTATCGTACTGCGGCTGCAGGTGAGGAAAGAGGGGTGGGTATCGGGCTGTATCTGGCGCGAGAGGTTGCGAAGGCACAGAACGGGTATATCAGGGTGGCATCTGCGGTGGGGAGAGGGAGTACGTTTTCCTTTTTTCTGAGAAGGTAATGGAGCAATCGGCGGAGCCATGAAATAAAAGCTTGTATTCTTTTCTATCATATGGTATACTTTCCACGTCTGCCAAAGGCAGCACAGCTTCCAAAATGGAATTGACAGTTCGGGACCATCCTGTCGTTAAACAAAACTAGGGACAACGATATAGCAAATCAGTTGTTGGGAATCTGTTTGGAGGTGAACGATTATGGTGAATAAAGATATGAGCAGGGTGCAGAAGCTTACAGCGTCTGCCATGATAATCGCATTGTATGTAACAGTGCTGTACTTTACTCAGAGTTTTTCTTTTGGAGCATATCAGATCCGGATTGCTACGGCATTGTATGCTCTTTCTTACCTGTTTCCGTTCCTGGTTTTACCGCTTGGTCTCGCGAATTTCATCGCAAATATGCTGTTTGGAGGTCTGGGTATTCTGGACATGTGCGGGGGATGCCTGGTAGGCATGGCTACGTCCTTCCTGATCGTCTGTATCCGCAGGCTGCGCTGGAACCGTTTGCTGGTGGCAGTTCCGATTGTACTGGTGCCGGGATTTGGCGTATCCGTCTGGCTGTCTTATCTGCTACGGCTTCCGTATCTGCCGCTGGCGGGCAGTCTGTGTATCGGACAGGCCATACCGGCGGTCTGTGGCGTGCTGCTTTTAAAAGCACTGGAGCGGTTGTCGAAAGGTGCGGTCAGAAAGGCAGGAGAAGCGTAACAGCAGGTCGTGCAGATCATGAGAAAGGAGATTAAGATGCAGGGGAGAACACAGGAAGAATTAAAGGATATTACACTTTTGGGAAACCAGAAGACTTGTTACCGGACCGGTTATGCGCCTGAAGTGTTGGAAACTTTTCCGAATAAGCATCCGGACAATGATTATTTTGTAAAATTTAATTGTCCGGAGTTTACGAGTCTTTGTCCGATGACCGGACAGCCGGATTTTGCCACGATTTATATTTCCTATGTACCGGGACAGAAAATGGTAGAGAGCAAATCGTTAAAGCTTTATCTGTTCAGCTTCCGCAATCATGGCGATTTTCATGAGGATTGTGTAAATATTATTATGAAGGATCTGATTCGTCTGATGGATCCAAAATACATTGAAGTCTGGGGCAAGTTTACGCCGCGTGGTGGGATTTCCATTGATCCGTACTGTAATTATGGAAAGTCTGGTACCTGCTGGGAACAGGTTGCATTTGAACGGCTGACGCATCATGATCTGTATCCGGAAACGGTCGATAACCGTTAAAGCGGATATCACAGTGCGTCTGGAAGTCCGATATCAGGAATTGTAAGTGCTTACAGTTTCTGACAGACAGGAAGGAGTGCAGATGAAGGAAAAAGTAATGGTATTGTTCAGCGGCGGAGTGGACAGCTCGACGTGCCTGGCGCTTGCGGTGGAGCAGTATGGAATAGAAAATGTCGTACCGCTTACGATGATCTATGGACAGAAGCATCAAAAGGAAGCAGACGCGGCACGTAACGTTTTGGAGTATTACGGTCTGAAAGGAATGGAGCTGGATCTGACACCGGTGTTTGCGTACAGTGACTGCCCTCTGCTGTCACATGCGCAGAAAGCGATTCCAAAGGAATCTTACGCAAACCAGCTGGAAAAACAAAATGGAAAGCCGGTGGAGACTTATGTACCGTTCCGGAACGGTCTGTTTCTGGCTTCGGCTGCCAGTATGGCATTGTCTGTGGGATGCAGCTGTATTTATTACGGCGCACATCAGGATGACGCTGCGGGGAGCGCTTATCCGGACTGCAGCGAGGCATTTCTGAACAGTATGCATCAGGCGGTATATGAGGGCAGCGGCAGACAGCTTTCGATCCGGGCGCCATTTATCAAATGCAATAAAGCGCAGGTTGTCAGGGAGGGATTGCGGCTGCAGGTCCCTTATGAACTGACCTGGAGCTGTTATGAAGGGGCAGACCGTCCCTGCGGCTGCTGCGCGACCTGTATGGACCGGCAGAAAGCATTTGAAGCGAATCATGTAAAAGATCCTTATTTTTATTGATTTTAGAGCGGAAAATCTTCTGACAAGTCCCCGTAAATGGTTTCAAATCTTGCGGGAATGGCTTAAAATCAGGGGTTTCCGCTTATTTACGCATAGGCGGCACGGCGGTGGAGAGAAATCTTTGCCGCCTATTGACTTTTTGTACAACTCTGACTAGAATAAATCATGCGATGCAAAACAAATGTTTCAGAAAGGAAGAAAAAATATGCCGCCAAAAGCCAAATTTACAAAAGAGGAAATTACGGAAGCTGCATTAAAGATTGTTCAAACAAATGGATTTGAAGCTTTAACATCCAGAGAATTGGGAACACGCCTCGGCAGCTCAGCAAGACCGATTTTTACTGTATTTCAAAATATGGAAGAGGTTCAGCAGGCTGTGATGGAATCTGCCAAAATGGTGTATAAAGAATATGTGGTGAAAGGTTTAAAGGAGGAACACCCCTTTAAGGGCGTAGGAACACAATATATTCTTTTTTCTGTTAATGAACCAAAACTTTTTCAGCTTTTGTTTATGACCGAACAATCGCAAAAAACTGATTTATCAGGCGTACTTCCATTGATAGAGGAAAGTTATGAGGAAATTCTCCTGGCAATTCAGGACGAGTACGGAATAAACAGGCTTTTGGCTGAAAAACTATATCATCACCTTTGGATATATACGCACGGCATTGCAACGCTTTGTGCTACCAGGATGTGCCGCTTTACGGGTGTTGAAATTAGCTCAATGATTACAGAGGTATTTACAGGTCTTTTGAAAAATATAAAGGAGGGATTCCCACTCCCGGCATCTGTATAGCCAAAATGTAACATATTCTGATCTCAGTCTTTTTTGTAATATGTTTCCGGTATTTTTCATTTTTCGACAAATCTGCACACACCATATGCAATAGTATGAGATTGAAGTATAGGATTTTCCTGATATACAATGAAACTATATACTTAGGATAATGAAATGAGCCATAATAAAATCGTAAAAGTAGGTTGTTCCGGGTAAATGAGCCCGGAACAGAGATTCAGGAAAG
>CANTHI010000098.1 GCA_947653505.1 uncultured Eubacterium sp. | reverse complement strand
AGCAGTATTTTACTCTTAATTGTCTGAAACATCCTTTCCATGCTGACGGCAGTCTGTATAGGTGTGCTGGGAATCCGTTCGCTCAGCAGGAACAGCAGTAATAGTGAGATCAGCTCCATCGTTAATGAAATGGATGTGCTGCAGGCGAAGAATCTCGCGCTGGAGGCACAATATCAATATTATATTGAGCAAAAGTATCTGGAAAATATACTGGATCAGCTGGAGCAGATGACGTCCAGCGCAGAACGGATGCAGAATATGACAGATGAAAAATACAAAGAGAATGTTGATGCATTGCTCGAACGGCTGGCGAAAAGCAGGGGAAATTACAGTAATATAAACGACTGGAGCCGTACAAGAGGCTTTGACGGCGGGGATGGACTGTATGGAACATATCTGGAGTCAGGCAGTGCGTTAAAAGACAGCTTTTCGGTACTGGTTGATAAGCAGGACTGGCTGGAACTCAAATGGATAGATGCCCATATGTGGACAAGCGGAAAGCGTGTGAAAGCCGATGGGAAAGAATATGTAAAAATAGTTTACAGAGGACCGGTGCCGGAAAAAGCAAAAAGAAATCAGCTTGCATTCCGGATCGGAGGAACGCTTACCTATCAGGATCAATGTTATATTACAGATGTAAAGCTGGTGGATGGGGCAGACAGTGAAGATATTGACCTGTCAGAGTATGATAAAGCAGAAGGCTCAGGGCTTGCGTATGCGGACAGTGAGATTACGACGTTTAATAAAAAACCAGCGATACGTGTTGGCTGTAACTTCAACGCGGCTAATGAAGGATGGGAAGAATTTGCGGTGCAGATTCCGATCATGAAATACGATCCGCAGAATTATTCCGGTATAGAGTATACGATGTATCTGGAACCGTCCGGATTATCGTATGATTACAAGTACGGGGGTTCTTATTCGGGGGTTTACAATTTTATAGAAAACCTTGATCTGCTGGATAAAAGTGTCAGTACATACAGCAAACTGGTTGTGGAAGGCCGGGATACAAAAAAGCAGAGCGCGCAGATAGAGACATTATTTGCAGAATTGGAGGAAAATATCCCCCTATATACAACAAATGATGAGCTTGCAAAAGAATCCCTGAAAAGGCTGGCTGACAGGAAAAATATTTTTCGGGAAATGAAGGAAATGGATGATAAGATACTCGCATTAAAAGCAGAGAACCACGTGCTGAACGATGAACTCACAGCTTTGTGCGGGACGATTAAAAAGATGGCTTCTGACGATATGGTTCATGTAAAGTCTGCCGCACAGAAGGTAAGTGTTATGGTGATTGTTCTGGCAGCATGTATCCTTGTCGGACTGACAATACTGATCAGCATAAGTATTGATAAAAATGCGATGCATTTTAAACGGGCGCTGGATCAGATTACGCAGGGAAGGATTGCAGTCAGAATTCATGCAGATGGAAACGATGAATTCTCACAGTTCGGACGCAGCCTGAACGTATTTTTGGATCAGCTGGAGGCCAGTATCAGCCGGCTGCAGGGGATTTCAGCGAATCTTGCGCAGACAGGGGATGAACTTGACAATAAGGCTGACAGGACGAAAGGGGCTTCTGAGGCTGTAAGCGCTGCTTTGAAAGAAATCGCGAAAGGGGCGGAGATACAGGCAGGTGATATTCTGGATTCTTCACAACAGGTTTCAGATATGCAGGAAAATATGCTCCAGATCACCAGACGTGTGGACAGCCTGTCAGATTCTGCAAAAGAAATGGATGAAAAGGGAACAGAAGCGGCGGGGATTATTCAGAAGCTTTATCGTGCAAGCGATCATACGGAACATGCATTTATAAGAATATCTGACCAGATCCATAAGACAGATGAGTCAGTTGTAAAGATTCAGGAGGTTGTTAATCTGATTGCAGAAATTGCAAGCCAGACAAACCTGTTGTCGCTGAATGCCAGTATAGAGGCAGCCAGAGCCGGCACAGCAGGGAAAGGTTTTGCAGTGGTAGCGGGTGAAATCCAAAAGCTCGCAGAACAGACAAATTCGTCAGCGAAAATTATTGATGACATTATACTGGCATTATCGGAAGAATCAAAGCAGACAGTGCAGTCTGTCAATGAGGTGACAGATCTGATTATGAATCAGAAGCTTATGCTGAATGAAACGAAGACAAAGTTTGCTGTCGTTGAGGGAGGTATACGTACTACCGCGGGCGGAATGAACGCGGTTCAGGAGCATTCAGATCTGAGTGTCCGTGCGGGAGAACATGTGGTTGGCCTTATGACAAATCTGTCTGCTATAGCAGAGCAGAATGCTGCAACAACGCAGCAGACAAATACTTCGATGAACGAGTTGAACGATGCCACAGCTTCGCTGGCCCGGACGGCAGTTGAATTAAAAAATCTGTCGGCAGCGGTGAAGGAAAATCTGAGTTATTTTAGTACAAAAGATTATGAATAATCTGCTCGTATGCAAAACTATGAGGGGGCTGTAATGAGAGGAGCATATTTTACGGGAGAGTACAGAAATGTTTTTGCAGAAGCTGGCTATCCAATGGAAGAAATAGAAAAAAGAAAACACGAAATTTTTAACAGAATGTTTTATGGCGCGCAGGGAGAAAGAATCTATGATCCGACAGAAGATTTTATGGGATATGTGACGGATACCGGCAATCATGACGTACGGACAGAAGGGATGTCCTATGGCATGATGATGTGCGTGCAGATGAATAAAAAAGAGGAATTTGACAGGCTGTGGAAGTGGGCAAAAACTTATATGTATCTTACAGATGGTGAAAATCAGGGATATTTTGCCTGGTCCTGCCAGCCGGATGGCAGGAAAAATTCGAATGGGGCGGCGCCGGATGGAGAAGAGTATTTTGCGATGGCATTGTTTTTTGCGGCACATCGCTGGGGGAACGGGCAGGGCATTTTTCATTATGAGAATGAAGCGCAAAAGCTGCTTCACACGATGATTCATAAAGGGGAAAATGGCTCTGACGGAAGGGCTATGTTTGATCCGAAACGAAAGCTGATCCGGTTTGTCGCGGATGTGGATTTTACGGATCCATCCTATCATCTGCCGCATTTTTATGAGCTGTCTGGCAGATGGGCAAAAGAAGAGGACCGGGGATTTTTTCTGGAAGCTGCGGCAGAGAGCAGAAAGTATCTGAAACGGGCATGCCATCCGGTGACAGGTCTGTGTGCGGAGTATGCGGAATTTGACGGTACGCCATATACAGGAAACAGGGAAAAATGGGGCGGAAGGCATGACTGGTATTATAGCGACGCGTACCGGACCATTGCGAATATAGGGCTGGACTATGCATGGTTTGCTGCAGACGAGTGGGAATGCGAGGTTACAGGAAATCTGCAGAGATTTTTTTGTGAGAGGCTGTCCGAAGAGGAAACAGGCCGGATCTATGAGACTGACGGTACGGTTCTGGCAGAACAGGCACTGCATCCGACAGCAATCATAGCGACAAACGCGCAGGCAGGCCTGGCACGGTCCGATGAGAATGCATTTCGCTGTGTAAATAAATTCTGGAATACGCCGCTGCGAAGCGGAGATCTCAGATATTATGACAACTGTCTGTATTTTTTTGCATTTCTGGCGCTCAGCGGAAATTACAGAATATATTAAAACGGCTATTCAGAGTATAATTATGCTGATTTTGCATGGATAACCTGCGATGAGGTATAGGACATAAAACAGCTTGGTGAGGCGGTATCTGCTGAACCTGGCTGTTTTTGCGATTTTATCCCAAAAAGCAAGAATTGATTATGGATGGGCAAGAATTGGAAAGATGGGTGCAGTGTAGTTTACTAAAATATAGAATAAATATGGATGTGAATCAATTCAACGACAGAAAGGCAGATACTAAAATGAGAAAAGCCAGGGGAATGAAAAAAATATTGTATCATCTGGAAAATGTTCTGGACAACTGCAGCATTCAGAAAAAGTTTTATTATTTATATGTTCTTTGCATTTTGCTTCCGCTGATTATTACGGACAGTATGGTTGTATGCATTTTTATTCACTCGGAAGGAATACTTCGCTACCGGGAAATGGAGAATGCGGCAGATGCTGTTTCATATCATATCAGCAGTACGATCGAGGAGGCTGCTTTATTTGCAAAGCGTATTTCGATGAATCAATATGTCAATGAATTTCTGAACAGGAAATTTGTGGATACCAGGGATTATGTAACCGGTTATTATGATTTTTTTAAAGGTGTGCGGTTTGAGGATGCGGCCGGACCCGGATATGAAAAGATCGTCATGTATAGCGAAAATGACACGATTGTGAACGGAGGGGAGTTTGCAAGACCTGACAGGGACGCAGATGCAGCCTGGTATCAGCAGTTCAGACAATCGGAGTTGTCCCAGATGGTACTGTTTGATTATGATGCCGCAAATCAGCCGGCTGTGTCAGTAAAGCGCCGGCTGATGTTTATACAGAAGCTGGATTTTTTTGATAAGAAAAAGGAAAAATTTCTGCGGATGGATCTGGATTATGCCGGTATCAACAGATATTTAAAGAAAATGAATTATTCTATGGATATTTTTTTGTGCTGTAAGGGGAAAATCGTATTGTCAAATGGAAAGTATGCAAGCCCGGGGATGGATTTTGCAGATTTTACGGAATATGACCGGACAGGATATCAGAAGAAACTGGAGCTGTATGGAGCAGATCTTGATATTTATGTCATGAATTCGGGAGATAATTTATTAAAGGAAATCAAAAAGCATCTTCCGGTTATTGGATTTCTGATAGTCGTAAACGCGGTGCTGCCGATTGTGATGATGCAGTTTCTGAACCGGTCGTTTACGGTCCGGCTTGGCATTTTAAGCGATACCTTACGAAATGTGGATGAGGAGGATCTGGCACAAATCCATCATGTCCGCGGCAGGGATGAGATCGGCAATCTGATGATAAGCTATAATAAAATGGCAGACCGCATAAATAAACTGATACGGATTGTTTACAGAGATAAGATCAAAGAACAGGAAATAACGGTAGAGCGGCAAAGAGCAGAGTTGCTGGCGCTGCGCAGTCAGATTAATCCGCATTTTTTGTTTAATGCCCTTGAGAGCATCCGGATGCACAGCGTGCTGAAAAACGAAACAGAAACAGCGGATCTGATAGAAAAACTGGCAGTACTGCAGCGTCAGTATGTAGACTGGAATGAAGATCTGGTCAGCGTGGAGAAAGAAATGGAGTCGGTGAAGATCTATCTGAGTATCCAGAAGTACAGATTTGGGGAGAGGCTTTCTTATGAACTTGAAGCAGACAGGAAATGCAGGGCTTTGCGGATCCCGAAACTGACGATTGTTACGTTTGTGGAAAATGCCTGTGAACATGGAATTGAAAGCAAGATGGCAGCCGGATGGATCTTTGTACGTGTGTATGAAAAAGATACAGATTTGTATCTGGAAATCGAAGATACGGGAAAAGGAATGGACAGAGAGTCTATGGAAGCGCTTTTATGGAAAATGCGGAACGCAAGTATTGAGCTGCTGCAGGAAAAAGAACGCGTTGGTATGATAAATGCATGTCTGCGGCTGAAAATGGAAACAAATGGGAAAGCTGAATTTGATCTGGATGGCGAGGCAGGGCTGGGACTTATGGTACAGATCAGGATTCCGCGTGAATGTCTGGAACCGGAGGTATCAGAATGTTAAAGGTATTATTAGTGGATGACGAATATTATATCCTGCAGGGTTTAAAGGCGCTGATTGAATGGGAAAAGGAAGGCTTTGTGATTGCAGGCACTGCTTCAGACGGTGGTGAAGCGCTGGAATTTCTCAGATACAATCAGGTGGATTTAATTCTGGCGGATATTAATATGCCGGAAATATCTGGTCTGGAATTGATGCAGAAAATACGTACAGAAAAGCTTTCTGACGCTTTTTTTGTGATATTAAGCGGTTTTGCGGAATTTTCCTACGCACAGGAGGCAATCAGATATAAATGTACGGATTATATTCTAAAACCGATTGAAAAAGAGCAGCTGTTGGAGATACTGCATAAAATCAGAGCTCTGACAGCGGATAAAGAGAAAGAAAGCAGAGTGAGCCGTACGATGGAACGGGCTTATCTTGCCCAGAATCTGACCGCGGTGATCAAAGGAAAATATGATGATGTGAATCTGCAGTATGTCCGGGAGCGTATGTTTTTTGTGGGGGGGGGTATTCGGTATATTGAGATTGAATTTGATGAGGAGCTGCTGGAAGAAGAGATATCGGATGAAGAAAAGCGGGCATACCAGCGGAAGCTGTCCGAATTATGTGTGGAATATTTAAAAAAATATGCGGATCACTGTGTATTTGATGTATCCAGCAAAGAAAATATTTATGACATCGGGTTTGTATACTGCGACGATCTGGCACAGGAAGCAATGAAATCCGAAAAATCATATCTGAAGGATTTTCTGTCTTATCTGAAAAATGCCGCGCAGCTTCCGGTTATCATGCTTGTAGGAAAAAAAGTCGATGATATCCGCAATCTGGCAAAATCATATGGGACAGCCTGTATTTTAAGATCCTGTCAGGGCTTTCAGAACCGGAAGGATATTTATTATTATGAAGAAGAGCTGCAGGTATCGGAGAGAGGGGTTGTTTTATGTAAAAAAGAGATTGATGTGTTATTATCTGTCATTGAGCGGAATGAGCCGCAGGAAATTACAGCAGCGGTAAATGTATTTTTTGAGGAGATGCTGCGGATAGGGAATGCCGGTGAGTGCAGGAGTCTGAACATTAATTATCTGCTCTTTCAGCTGATTCATCTTGCGACAAAACAGGATGACCATGTCAATCAGGAAGAAATATTAAGAATTATCAGCGAACAGTCATTTAAAGACGGGCTGAACCGCGGGAGTAAGGCGCATGTATTGCGGTTTGTGCAGGAGTATGCGCAATATCTGGCGCAGCTTCGAAAAAATGTCTCCAGAGGAGTGCTGGCTGAAATAGAGACAGAAATAAGGGAGCATTTTGCGGACAATCTGACGTTAAAAGGACTGAGTGAAAAGTATTATGTGAACAGCGCGTATTTAGGCCAGCTGTTCCGGAAAAAGTATGAATGTTCATTTAAAGATTATCTGAACAGGGTAAGGATTGAAGAAGCGGCGTCGCAGCTGCTGTATACGGATAAAAAAATTTATCAGATTGCGGAAGAAGCAGGATATCATAATTTAGATTATTTTGTAAACCGGTTTATCGCTGCAAAAGGATGCACACCTACACAATACAGACGTAAGGCGGGGATGTAAATAAAAACTGCAGGCTGCTGTTATTCGCATAGTAATAACTATAGTTTACCGTGTCCGATTCTATAGTTTATCAGGTTGAAGTGTTTATACTTTTTTTATATTATTTTAATATATAAAACACATTGAGGAGGAACGAATATGAAAAAAAAGTATCTGACACGACTGCTTACAGCGGTTATGACAGTATCCCTGCTTGCAGGCTGCGGGGGCGGGGACGCCGGAAAAAAGGAAAAGGAAACAGGAGGAGCTGCTTCTGACGAAGGCGGGGTAAAAGAGTTTACAGCGTTTTTTGCGGTGCCTGGTTCGGAAATTAACGACGATAATGAAGTGCAGGCAATGATTGCGGAAAAAACAGGCGTAAAAGTAAAAGAAACCTGGCTGACAGGACAGACCGCAGAGGAAGCGATCGGTACGATTATTGCCGGAGGGGAATACCCGGATTTTATAGAGGGCGCGGCCGGCATGCCGCAGCTGTATGACGCGGGGGCTCTGGTAGCGCTGGATGATTATATCGAAAAATATCCGAATATCAAGGAGTTTTTTACGGAACAGGAATGGGATTCCCTGCGGCAGGACGATGGACATATTTACTGGATTCCACAGTTTACAAACATTTATGGGGAAGAAAAAGCCTGTGAACACAATGATGAAGCATTCTGGATTCAGACAAGGGTGCTCAAATGGGCAGATTATCCGGAAATAAAAACGATGGATCAGTATTTTGATCTGATTGAAAAATATTATGAAGCAAATCCGACGATGGAAGACGGGACAGAAAATATCCCGTATACGATACTCTGTGAGGACTGGAGATATTTCTGTCTGGAAAACGCACCGCAGTTTCTGGACGGATATCCAAATGACGGTTCCTGTATTGTAGATCCGGAGACATTAAAAGTCATTGATTATAATACGACGCCGACGGCAGTGGCATATTTTAGAAAGCTGAATGAGGAGTATCAGAAAGGAATTGTAGACCGTGAATCTTTTACACAGACTTATGATGAATATATTGCGAAGCTTTCCAGCGGCCGTGTACTCGGAATGATTGACCAGTGGTGGGACTTTAACTTTAATGCCGGAGACGCGATCAAATCAGCCGGACTGGATAAACAGGGATGCAGCTATGTTCCGCTGCCGATTACCATTGATGAAAGCAAAAAGAATCAGTGGCACAATTCCGGCGGTGTTGTAAATGCCGGAACAGGACTTGCGGTTACAACGAGCTGCGAGGATGTAGAAGGTGCGCTGAAGTTTGTAAATGATCTCCTGGATCAGGACATTCATAACCTGCGCTTCTGGGGTGTGGAAGGTACGGATTATCAGGTGGATGACAAAGGTGTATTCAGCCGTACAGATGAAATGAGAACAAAATGTTCAGATACGGCATATAAGGCGTCTCATTTATGTACATATTCTTATTTCCCTCAGTATATCGGAACAAACCGTGACGGTATCAACGCGATGTCGCCGGCAGGACAGCCAGGAGAGTTTTATGACGCGTTAAAAGGAGATGTCAAAGAGTGCTTTGATGCATATGGCGTCCAGACATATGTAGACATGATCGGAACGAGTGAAGCGCCTGGGGCATGGTATCCGATGTGGAGCTATTCTAACAGCCTGACGACAGAGACAGACGGAGGTATGGCATGGACAAAAATAGGCGAGGTGAAGCATGAATACCTGCCGAAAGTAGTCATGGCAGAAGATTTTGATCAGGCATGGGATGAATATATGGATAAGTATAATGAGTGCAAGCCGGAAGATTTCTTAAGTGAAATGCAGGAAGAACTGGACCGCAGAATGGAAGCAGCAGCAAAGTACCAGTAAATGTAAGCATGGGGAGTTTCAGACAGGCATATGGCAGATGCTATATGCCTGTCTGAGTCAGGAGGTGAAGAGATGTCTGCGATAGCAAAGAAACAGAAAAAGCAAATAGAGACAGAACCGAAGATCAGAATTACATGGAAAGAGGTTAAACGCCAGAAAGCGTTGCTATTCTGGTCGGCAGTGATTGTAATTTATGGATTTATCTTTTATTATCTGCCGTTAGGCGGCTGGCTGATGGCGTTTCAGAATTATAAACCTGCAAAAGGACTATTCCATTCAGAATTTGTAGGTATGTTTAAATTTAAAAGATTATTTTCTGACGACACGTTTTTAAGGGTAATCAGAAATACGCTTGCTATGGGCGTTATTAATCTGGTCGTGACATTTGTAATGGCGATTTTATTTGCGATTCTGTTAAATGAAATCCGGCAGAAAAGCGCTAAAAAAGTGATCCAGACCGTTTCCTATCTGCCGCATTTTCTTTCATGGATTATCGTTACGGGTATTTTGCATGACGCGTTAAGCGGAAGCGGGATTGTTCTTTTTCCTTAAGCTTTGCCGCATCACTTTCCTGTAAGCTTTTG
>CANTHI010000097.1 GCA_947653505.1 uncultured Eubacterium sp. | reverse complement strand
GTTATTTTTTAAATAAAAGTCTCATCAATTAACTTTTCAGAAGAAAGTGGAAAGAGGGGACTATGTCAAAATCTAAAAAAACCAAAACCACAATCTATACATCCAAAAAGAAAAGAACGGCAGCAGCGGTTGTCTGTATTATTCTGGCATTTGCGATGATACTGCCTCTGCTGGTCGCCGCGCTGGTGTAATGAAAAAAGCAGATATCGTGTATAATATACAGAAAACAGACGCTGATGTCAAATATATTCGTGACTATGCTGCTTGAAAAAAAGCGTGATGATGCGATAAAATAGTAAGGATGAAACAGAAAGTGAAATTCAATAAGATTTAATGAAATTCAATGAAACTCAGACAGTTAATAAGTTTCGAAACAATTCAGATTCAGAAATAGTGAGAAAGGGACAGATGAAAGTGAGATTTCAGCATAATAACAGATTTTTCAAAAAATGTATTCTGGGTTCGTTTCTGCTGCTTGGTCTTTGTGCCGCGGGATTTGCAGCCAGTCAGGCATATGCGCAGTCGGAGCAGGATGATAAAATACTGGATAACATTTACATCGGAGAGGTCGCGGTCGGCGGTATGAGCGCTGAAGAAGCGAAGCAGGCTGTGGATGACTATGTCAGTGAGATACAGAAAACAAAATTCAAACTGACAGTCAACGATAAGCGTATGACCGCTACGGCGAAGCAGCTGGGTGTTACATGGGAGAACACCGGGGTTGTGGAGGAAGCGGTTATGATCGGCAAAAGCGGCAGTCTGATTACCCGTTATAAAGACAAAAAGGATCTGGAGCATGAGCCGAAAAAACTGGAGCTTACATTTGGCACGGAAGAGGCGGATATTAAAAAGTATCTGTCCGCGAATGCGGATCAGGTGAATCAGAAAGCAGTTGACGGCGGACTTGTGCGTGAGAACGGTGGCTTTACGATTACCGGAGGCGAGGAAGGAATTGCGGTTAATGTGGAAGAATCCGCTAAAAAGATCGTGGAATATATTTCCAATGACTGGGATACAAAGGAAGCAGAGCTTGCGCTTAGTGCGGATGTGGTACAGCCGCGCGGTTCCAAAGAGCAGCTTTCAAAGGTAAAGGATGTGCTCGGTACATTTTCGACGGATTACAGCAGCTCCAGCTCCGGACGTGCCATGAATGTGTCAAATGGCTGCAGCAGGATAAACGGTGCGCTGCTGTATCCGGGAGATGAGTTTTCGGTCTATGAGGCAGTCAGTCCGTTTGATGCGGAGCATGGATATGCACTTGCAGGCTCTTATGAAAATGGAACCGTAGTAGAGACATATGGCGGTGGGATTTGTCAGGTATCCACTACCCTTTATAACGCGGTGATCCGCGCGGAATTAAAGATCAGGGAACGCTATGCGCACTCGATGATTGTCAATTACGTAAAACCTTCTATGGATGCGGCGATTGCGGGTACCATCAAAGATCTGAAATTTGAAAATAACACAGACGCGCCGGTCTATATCGAAGGTGTGGCCGGCGGTGGTGTGATTACATTTACGATTTATGGGGAAGAGACGAGAAGTCCGAAGCG
Source organism: uncultured Eubacterium sp. (assembly GCA_947653505.1). The sequence continues at coordinate 8,140 of CANTHI010000097.1, read as the reverse complement.
GGAGGTTATTTTTGAGAGTGAGATTGTCAGTGAGAGCAATCCGCCGACACAGATTCAGGGTTCTGCCAGCCATAACGTAGGTTATGTGTCTGTACAGCAGTCTGCGCATGTCGGGAAAGTCGCGAGATTATGGAAGATCGTGAAAGAAGACGGCGTGGAAAAGAGCCGGGAAGAATTTAATAACAGCAATTACCGTGCTTCACCAAAAATCATTGTGGTCGGGACCAATACGACAAGCGATGAGGCCAGGGCTTATATCCAGAATGCGATTGCTTCCCAGAATGAGGGGTCTATTTATGCGGCAGCACAGACTGCGGCGACGATAGCAGCCCGTCCGCAGCAGAATCCGGAAGAACCGGAAAATCCGGATGAACAGAATCCGGATGCGGAAAATCCGGAAGAAGGGGATTCTAAGCAGGAAGATCCGAAAAAGGACGACTCGAAAAAAGAGGATTCCAAAAAAGATCCGGCAAAGGAAAATCCGAAAAAAGAAGATCCGAAAAAGGATACAGCAAAAAAGGAAGATTCGAAAAAGGATACAGGTAAAGCCGAAAATGCGGATGCGCCAAAGGAAAACAGTGAGGAAGGCACAAAAGCTTCGGTAAATCAAAAGGCACAGCAGACAGAGGAAGCCGCTTTAAACAGCAAAAACGCAGGCGGTGAAAGCGAAGAACACGAATAAGAGAAGTCTGTGTATCTTCGGGAGAGTGACTCTGCATAAATTATAGAAAAAGAAGGTTATTCAGAAGGCTGGGAAAAGATGAAGATAGGGAAAGTACCAGAAGCAGTATTAAAAAGATCTGTGCTGAATCAGATTCATACCTGCAGACAGGAGGTGCTGCTTGGAGCGTCAGTCGGAGAGGACTGCGCGGCCGTTGCAGTGGCAGAAGATGAGATGCTTGTCATGTCCACCGATCCGATTACCGGTACGGTAAAGGATATCGGAGATCTGGCGATCCAGATTACGGTGAACGATCTGGCAAGCGCAGGAGCAGAACCAGTCGGCGTGATGCTGACGGTTCTGCTTCCGGAGCGGCTGAGTGAGCAGAAGCTGCGGCATATGATGGAGCAGGCAGAAGCTGCCTGCGCAAAAGTCCATGTACAGATTATGGGCGGACATACGGAAGTGACAAAAGCGGTGAATCAGCCGCTCATTTCTGTTGTGGGCGTAGGTAAGGCAAAAAAAGGAAAACTGATATCGACGGCCGGAGCCCGTGCGGGCATGGATATTATAATGACAAAGTGGATCGGTCTGGAAGGCACTGCCATACTGGCAAAGGAAAAAGAAGCGGAGCTTCTGACGCATTTTACGCCGGTGTTTTTAGAGCAGGCAAAAGCGTTTGACCAGATGCTGTCAGTCCTGCCGGAAGCAGCAGTTGCAGTCCGGCATCACGTAGCGGCCATGCACGATGTGACCGAAGGCGGCATTTTCGGCGCGTTGTGGGAGATGGCAGAAGCGTCTGGCGTCGGGCTGGAGATTGATCTGCGGAAAATACCAATCCGGCAGGAAACAGTAGAGATTTGTGAATATTTTGAGATCAATCCATATGAGCTGATTTCCAGCGGCTGTATGCTGATGGCGGCAGCTGACGGGAATACGATTGTGCGTGAGCTGGAAAAAGAAGGCATTCACGCGGTAGTGACCGGAAAAGCGGTGGAAGGAAATGACCGTATTTTATATACTGCGCAGGAGCGCAGGTTTCTGGAGCCGCCGAAACCGGATGCGCTGTATCAGGTGATCAGATAAGGAAAGGGGAGTTTATGCGGGAAAAAATATTGACATTTATAGAAAAAAACAGCCGGATTAATCTGAAAGAGCTGGCGGTAATTATCGGTGTGGACGAAGTAACTGTTGCGCAGGAGCTCAAAAATATGGAGGAAGAGCATATTATCTGCGGTTATCATACACTCATTGACTGGGATAAGACTGGTGTGGAAAAAGTAACGGCAATGATTGAGGTACGCGTGACGCCGCAGCGGGATATGGGCTTTGATAAAGTGGCGGAACGGATTTATAATTATCCGGAGGTAAATGCGGTATTTTTAATCTCTGGCGGATTTGATCTGCTTGTTACGCTGGAAGGCAAGACACTGCGGGAAGTATCACAGTTTGTCACGGATAAACTGTCAACGCTCGACTCTGTGCTGAGTACAAAGACGAATTTTATCCTGAAAAAATACAAGGATCACGGAACGATCATCGCAGATGCTCCAAAAGATGAAAGGATGCTGATAACGCCATGAGAAATCCATTATCAAAGGAAATTGTAAACATCCAGCCTTCCGGTATCCGGAAGTTTTTTGATATTGTCAGCGAGATGAAGGATGCGATCTCTCTGGGTGTGGGAGAACCGGATTTTGATACGCCGTGGCATATCCGTGATGAAGGGATCTATTCGCTGGAAAAGGGCCGGACATTTTATACTTCCAATGCCGGCCTGAAAGAGCTGAAGGTCGAGATTGCCAGATATTTAAAGCGCAGGTTTGATCTGGAATATGATCCTGACAGGGAAGTACTTGTGACAGTAGGCGGGAGCGAAGCGATTGATATCGCGATGCGGGCGATGCTGGATCCGGGCGATGAGGTGCTGATTCCACAGCCGAGCTATGTTTCTTATGAACCATGCTGCCGTCTGGCGAATGGGACGCCGGTGATTATACAGCTGCAGGCAGAAAATGAGTTCCGTCTTACAAAAAAAGAGCTGGAAGCAGCGATTACACCAAAGACAAAGCTCCTGGTGCTGCCATTTCCGAATAATCCGACCGGCGCCGTGATGGAGCGGCATAATCTGGAGGCGGTTGCTGAGGTGGTAAAGGAGCATGATCTGTTTGTCCTGAGTGATGAGATCTATGGGGAGCTCACGTATGTGGAAGGAAAAGATCATGTGTCGATAGCTTCGTTGGAAGGCATGAAGGAGCGTACGATCGTGATCAACGGATTTTCCAAGTCGCATGCCATGACCGGATGGAGGCTGGGCTATGCCTGCGGGCCGCAGGTAATTATAGAACAGATGCTGAAAATCCATCAGTATGCGATTATGTGCGCACCTACGAACAGCCAGTATGCCGCGGTGGAAGCGCTGCGCAACGGAGACGGTGATGTGGCGGCTATGCGGGAGGAATACAATGGAAGACGCCGGTATCTGATGCATGCGTTTGAAGAGATGGGGCTGCCCTGCTTCGAGCCGTTTGGGGCATTCTATGTATTTCCGTGCATCCGGCAGTTTGGAATGACGTCGGAAGAATTTGCGGAAAAGCTGCTCGCAGAAGAAAAAGTGGCAGTTGTACCGGGAACCGCATTTGGAGAGAGCGGGGAAGGATTTATCCGTATTTCCTATGCGTATTCGCTGGACAGCCTGAAAAAGGCACTGGCACGGGTAAAAAGATTTATTGAAAAGCAGCAGATGGGACAGGAACGATAGGAGAGCGATATGTCTGTACTGAATATTGTACTGCATCAGCCTGAGATTCCGCAGAATACAGGAAATATCGGGCGGACCTGTGCGGCGACGGGGACAAGGCTGCATTTAATTGAACCGCTGGGATTTCAGATAAACGAAAAGGCGCTGCGCAGGGCAGGAATGGATTACTGGCATGAGGTTGACGTTACGACTTATGTAAATTATGAAGAGTTTCTGGAAAAAAATCCGGATGCCCGTATTTATTATGCGACGACAAAGGCAAAACAGCTTTACAGTGATGTCACCTATGAACCGGACTGTTTTTTGATGTTTGGAAAAGAAAGTGCCGGTATACCGGAAGAGATTTTAAAGGCGCATCCAAAGCAGTGCGTACGGATCCCGATGCTCGGGCAGACGCGTTCCCTGAATCTGTCAAATGCCGTGGCGATTGTATTATACGAAGCGCTGCGGCAGAATCAGTTTCCAGATATGGAGAAGCAGGGGCAGCTGCATCGTCTGCGCTGGGAGGATTAGAAACGTGGATATATCGTCTGCGCTGGGAGGATTAGAAACGTGGATATGATCAGGGCCGTAAGATTAGTACATGAATATATCAGGCGTGATGAGGAAGGAAATGTGGAGTCAATCCAGACTGCGCTGGATGAGGTAGATCTGGATATTCAGCAGGGAGAGTTTATCGCGGTACTGGGCCATAACGGCTCGGGAAAATCAACGCTGGCGAAACATCTTAACGCGATTCTGGCGCCATCCGGAGGTTCTCTCTGGGTCGACGGAAAAGACACCGGGGATGATAAAAATATCTGGGAGATTCGTCAGAGTGCCGGTATGGTATTTCAGAATCCGGATAATCAGATCGTTGCAAGCGTCGTGGAAGAAGATGTTGGGTTTGGGCCGGAAAATATTGGGATTGCGACCGACGAGATCTGGACCCGTGTACTGGATAGTCTGAAATCCGTAGGCATGCTCCAGTACCGGAAGCACTCGCCAAATAAGCTGTCTGGCGGGCAGAAACAGCGGGTGGCGATCGCGGGAGTCGTGGCGATGCAGCCAAAATGTATCGTGCTGGATGAGCCGACGGCGATGCTCGATCCGGCCGGCCGGGCAGATGTACTGCGTACCGTGCATGAGCTGAACCGGAAAAAAGGCGTTACAATAATCCTTATCACGCATTATATGGAAGAAGTGACAGAAGCGGACCGCATATATGTGATGGATCAGGGAAAAATAGTCATGCAGGGGACGCCGAAGCAGATATTTTCGCAGGTGGATACGTTAAAGGCGCACCGGCTGGATGTGCCGCAGATCACGATGCTGGCGCATGAGCTGCGGACGGCAGGTCTGGATCTGCCGGAAGGGATTTTAACAAGGCAGGAGCTGCTGAAAGAGCTCCAGAGGATACAGCTGTCCGGAAGGAAATAACGATGTCAATCATTTTGGATAAAGTGAACTATGTATACAGCGCAGGGACGGCATATGAGGTGCAGGCGCTTAAAAATATTAATCTGAAAATAGAAGACGGTGAATTTATCGGGATTATCGGGCATACCGGTTCTGGAAAATCCACTCTGATCCAGCATCTGAATGGTCTGATCCGTGCGACAGACGGCGGGATTTATTACAACGGTGAAGACATTTATGACGATGATTATGATCTGAAACAGCTGCGCAGTAAAGTCGGGCTCGTATTTCAGTATCCGGAGCATCAGCTGTTTGAGACGACGGTTTTTGATGATGTCTGTTTTGGGCCGGTGAATCAGGGCTTGTCTAAAAACGAAGCCGGACTACGTGCTTTTGAAGCATTGAAAAAAGTAGGCATGCCGGAAGAAGTGTATTATCAGTCGCCGTTTGATTTATCCGGCGGGCAGAAGCGGCGGGTGGCGATTGCGGGTGTACTGGCTATGAAACCGGATGTGCTTGTACTCGATGAGCCGACAGCAGGACTGGACCCGAAAGGGCGGGATGAGATTTTTGAGCAGATTGCGGTCATGCAGCAGGAACATCAGATGACGGTGATTCTCGTATCGCACAGTATGGAAGATGTGGCGCAGTATGTGCATCGCATGATTGTCATGAACCAGGGACAGATTGTATACGATGATGTTCCGGTCAGGGTGTTTCAGCACTATCGTGAGCTCGAAGCGATCGGATTGGCAGCGCCGCAGGTCACGTATCTGATGCAGGAAATGTGCGAAGCAGGATTTTCGGTGCGTACGGATGTGGCAACGGTTGCAGAGGCGAAACAGGAGATTCTGGGACTGTTTCGTGACGCTCTTTAGAAACGGAATGATGCGTACTCTCGAAGAAAAATCCGGCGCAATTGCTTTAAGTTATTTATATACAGTTTCTTAGATATGGATGAAAGATTATGATTAGAGACATTACAATAGGTCAGTATTATCCGGCTGATTCGCTCATACACAGACTGGATCCGCGCGTAAAATTATCCGGAACGATGCTGTTTCTGATCTCGGTATTTGTCTTCCGGGGCATTGCGGGATTTGCACTGATTACTGTGTTTCTGGCCGGAATGATCCGTCTGTCAAAGGTACCGTTTGGATATATGGTAAAAGGTCTGAAAGCAATCTGGGTGCTGATGGTCATTACTGCGGTATTTAATCTGTTTCTGACCAACAGTGAGCATATTCTCTGGCAGTGGAAATGGCTGCATATCACAGAAGAAGGCGTACAGACAGCAGTTAAAATGATCATCCGGCTTGTTTATCTGATACTGGGCACGTCGATCATGACGCTTACAACGACGCCGAATGAGCTGACAGATGGTCTGGAAAAATCGTTAAAGCCGCTGCAGGTAATCGGTGTGCCGGTTCATGAAATCGCGATGATGATGGCGATTGCGCTGCGGTTTATCCCGATATTAATCGAAGAGACAGATAAAATCATGCGCGCGCAGATGGCAAGAGGCGCTGATTTTGAGAGCGGGAATCTGCTCCGCAAGGCAAAGGCCATGATACCGTTGCTGGTACCGCTATTCGTCGCGGCATTCCGCCGTGCGAATGATCTGGCGATGGCAATGGAAGCACGCTGCTACCGCGGCGGAGCAGGACGGACAAAAATGAAGCCGTTAAAATATAAAAAACAGGACCGGATCGCATATCTGATTCTGCTTGCGTTTCTGGTGGCAGTGATAGTACTGCGCCGTTTTGATATCCTGGATGTGATCACATGAAAAGAATAAAATTAATTGTTGCTTACGATGGAACAGGCTATCATGGCTGGCAGATACAGCCGACAGGCATTACCATCGAAGAAGTCTTAAATCAGGCGCTGACACAGCTGACAAAAGAACCCATTACGGTGATCGGCGCGAGCCGGACAGATTCCGGCGTGCACGCTCTGGGAAATGTGGCAGTCTTTGATACAAATACCAGAATCCCTCCGGAAAAACTTTCTTGTGCATTGAACCAGCTTCTGCCGGATGACATCGTCGTGCAGGATTCCTGCGAGGTGGCACCGGATTTTCATCCAAGACGATGCGAAAGCCGCAAAACATACGAGTACAAAATATTAAACCGGACATTTCCGCTGCCGTTAAACCGCCACGACTGCTATTTTACCTACCGGAAGCTGGATGTGGAAAAGATGAAGCAGGCAGCAGGGTATCTGACCGGCACACAGGACTTTAAGAGCTTTTGTTCGATTCATACGCAGGCAGAGACAACGGTGCGTACCATTTATGATCTGACGGTAAGAAAGGAGCAGGATCTGATTACAATCCGCGTGACGGGGAGCGGATTTTTATATAATATGGTGCGGATTCTGGCAGGTACGCTGCTGCAGGCCGGAACCGGAGAGCGCAGACCGGAGGAGATGCTGGAGATTTTGCAGGCACGGGACCGCTCGGCGGCAGGGCCGACCGCTCCGGCGCACGGGCTGACGATGATAGGGATTCAGTTTGCCCAGCCAGTGAGACACTAATATGTAAAATTTAGGGAATATTTCAAATAAATCTTGACACACACGGCACCGGGTACTATAATATTTAAGTCTGACATAGTGAGAAAATGCAGGTATTTCACCAGCTGCATTTTAACTATATAATTATCGGAGAAGGAAGAAGACGAAGCTTCCGGACATGGCTGAGTTTTTGGAGTTCTTACAAAATTTTCAAGGAGGCAGACCAATGAATACTTTTATGGCAAGTCCAGATACCATTAACAGAAAATGGTATGTTGTAGATGCAGAAGGAAAGACGTTAGGACGTTTATCATCAGAAATTGCTAAAGTACTGAGAGGGAAACATAAACCTATTTTTACACCACATATGGATACAGGCGATTATGTAATCGTAGTCAATGCTGAGAAGATTAAAGTAACAGGCAGAAAGCTCGACCAGAAGATTTACTACAGACATTCCGGTTATGTAGGTGGCATGAAGGAAACTACATTAAAAGATATGCTGAAAAGACATCCGGAAAGAGTTGTGGAACATGCAGTGAAGGGAATGCTCCCGAAAGGACCTCTGGGAAGACAGATGTATCGGAAGTTATTTGTATACGTTGGACCAGATCATAAACATGCAGCTCAGAAACCGGAAGCTCTTACATTTTAATCGGAAATAGGAGGTAAGTTACAGTGGCTAGTGCAAGATATTATGGAACAGGAAGAAGAAAAAGCTCTGTTGCCAGAGTGTATCTGTTGCCAGGAACAGGTAAAATTACGATCAATAAAAGAGATATTGACGATTATCTCGGGTTAGA
>CANTHI010000096.1 GCA_947653505.1 uncultured Eubacterium sp. | reverse complement strand
AAAGCATATATTGAAAAAATAAACGGGCCGGTTGCAAATCTGTCTAAAACCGGCCCGTTTATTTTTTCAATATATGCTTTTGCATCATTGATCTTATTGTCATCCAGCATCTGGTACAGGGCGTTCAGATGATTGTTCATATCGTGGTACAGCTTTGCCTGGCTTGTATAAATACTGCTGATCATTTTGTAATTTTCATTCAATAAGCTGTTTCTCATTTCCAGCATTTCAGAGGTTTTCTGTTCTTCTGCGTATTCTGTTATGCAAAAGTAAATAGTAAAGGCAGCAGCTATGGCTGCGATCACAAAAAAGAGCCAGACACGTATGACCACACTGGTATATAATTCGAATATTCCTACTGACAGATATACAAATCCGATGCATCCTGCACATGAAAATACAAGCAATGGACAGGTACTCCTTCTGGAGATACGGATCCTGATTAGATATTTGCAGAGGATTGCTGATAAAGCGCACCATAACATCATTTTCACACAAAGAACTGCCGTCCGGAATATTCCATCGGACAGCAGCATACTAAGAAACGACTGATATCCTCCAAAAAACAAAGAGAAAAATATAGATAAGACAAATTCAAAACCTTTGAAACACAGCATACAAAATCCGGCCATTGAAAATAACACGATATGGTGCGCTTTGTATATCCACCTTCCTGTGATACAAAAATATACAGCCAGAATGAGCATACTATGATCCGGCAAAAATGGAAGATATCGGCACAGACATACCAGTAGCGCTCCTGCAGATGACCACAGCAGATCCTGCTTCAGACTGCCCCTGCTATCGTCAATACATAAGGTATGCAGAGCATTCCGGTATAACCGGAATAAAACCAGTAAGCCAGCAAAAGATGCCGCTGCTTCTGCAGTTCCATATATAACACTCATATCTGTCCTCCCCAAAAATCATTTAACTGCTCTTTCACCTGTTCCAGTTTTGCATGACTGGGCCAAATCTGTTTACCGTCTTCCATTTCGATCATATGATCCGTGATGCTCATAACATGACTGAGATTTATCACATCACCGCGGCTGGCATAGACAAAATCTCCGTTGACAAGTTCCTTATACACCTGGGCAAGCGTTTTTCTGATCCTGATGGTGGAGCCGTCCAGTAATGTCAGTACCGCATACTTACCTTCCCGATGAATGTACAGGATTCTGCGATACTGGATTTTACGTAAATGCCCGGCCATCCGTACGATATAATACTGGTCTTTCTGCATCCGGATCATTTTGACAGCATCTTCGAAAGCATGCTGGAATTTTGCCTGAAAAGAATTTTTTGGAATGTACCGGAATACAGATAGTTCAAATGCGTCGATTGCATATTGCAGATGCGCTGTAATGAAAATGATCAGGATATCGGGCAGATAGTTTTTCATATAGGCAGATAATTTCATACCATCTATATCCGGCATCTCTATGTCGCACAATGCCAGATCGAAATACGTTCCTTCCTGAATATCATACTGCAGGTTCCTACTGTGAACATAAGTGGTTATTTTTGCTGTAAGAGCCTGTTTTTTCAATAGTGTCCGGATATTTACCTGAATCAGTTCCAGCATCTTTTCATCGTCATCACAAATTGCAATATATAGCATAAAATCTTCAAATCCCCCGTTTTCTGTCTGTCGTATACTGGCTAAACCGATTGACAGATGTGTCGTTTTAAGTTTTTTCTGTATTTTATATACTACTATGATATTGCACACTGCGCAACTGTTTTAAGTTATTTGTATATAGTTCCTCAGCCTTTCGTGTATTACCGGTGTCCGCATAGCCACAATGTAACATTCTACGCCATCTCATCCCGCAGCGCATCAATAATATTTTCTTTTTTCACCTTTCCCGCCGCATACAGCATCGTTAAAAATACGATCAGAAGCACACTGACCACACTGACCGCCATACTGCCCCACGGCAGCATAAAATCTATATCGTCTGCCCCGCCTGTCCGCATACCAAGATAAATAAGCCATGAGATCAGAACCGAAACCGGAATCCCTGCCGCAAGCGCCCGCATTCCATAAAACAGGCATTCAAAATTCATCATTTTCTGAAAACCCCGCTCAGACATTCCGACCGAGCGCAGCATCGCCAGTTCCCTTTTGCGCATCCGGATATTCGTCGAGATCGTGTTGAATACATTGGCTACCGCGATCAGGGAAATCATCGCTGCAAATGTATAGGCAAATACATTGGCTATGAATATCATATTGTTATTGTCGTCCAGCATCCTGGATACATTCCAGATCTGATAACCGGCTGTTATTTTCTCCTCCAGAATCCTGCGTTCTATTTCCTTTACAGCCTGTGCCGGTTTTTGGGAACGGAACGTCATTCCCCTGCTGCAGATATCCGCTTCCTGCGTCTGAAATTTTTCTTTCAGGGAATAAGGCGCGGCCGCTGAAAAATAATAGGGGCTGTCCGTCACATTCTGCGTCTGATTCATTTGCGGTATCACATCCGGAAATATCAGATCGACAAATGTCAGCTCTACTGTCTGTCCCTGCTGCGGCACAGGAAGCTTTTCATCTGATACCGGAAACAGCTGAGCCTGTATCCTGTCTGTGCGGAACATATTAACAAATTCCTCCACTTCCATCATCCGCTGTTTGTGATTTTCAATTTTGGCGAGCGCGATGAGCCCTGCCTGTTCCCCCATATATGCTTCCACCGGAAGTCCCGCTTTCTGCAGCATTTTTTTGTACGCCGCATCATCCAGAAAATACAGGTTCAGGGATACCTGCCGCTCTTCTTCCTGATTTCCGCTTCCCATGACTTTTGTAAAATCGTCTGTAAAATCACTGCTTTTTGCGATACATGAATAGGTCTGCACTTCCTGATAAGAGCTTTCACTGATTTCCTTTATTGTTTTTACTCTGTCAAACAGCGGCAGCATCTGTGCATCCTCCATCCCGCTGCAGTCCACCGCCACATCATAGGTCGTAAACGCGGCTGCCATCTCAGACGCCTGTTTCAGATCCAGGATAAACGCATTGACCGAAACAAATAAAATCACGCTCAGGGCAAGTGACAGCACAACACTGCGGTAACGCCCTTTATTTCTTTTAAAATTTTTTAGTGCAAGCATTCCTTCCAGTCCGTAGATACGCGTGGCAAATGCAGAGGTCCGGACGGCTTTCGCTTCTACCCTGATCTCATTTGTCTGGCGGATACATTCCATCACAGGTGTACGGACTGCCTTGTGTGCCGGTATCCATGCAGAAAGCAGTATCGTAACAATTGCGACCAGCGTGGACAGAACGAGTGCAATCGGGGATATTACGAGCGTCAGAGATACCTGATCATATAAAATGCTTGTAAAACTCCGGTTGACAATCTGAATGACAGCTCCGGTACCAGCCAGTCCGGCCAGCATGCCAGCCGGTATCCCGGCCGCGCCGATGCACAGACCTTCAGACAGCACCGCGCCGCGCAGCTGCTTTGCCGTTGCTCCTACCGACATCAGTATTCCCATCTGATGCATCCGTTCATTGAGAGAAATGTGAAATGCATTGTAAATAAGAAATACCGATCCGGTCATAATGATGAGAACAACAATACTTCCAACGGCAAACAGCAGCGTCGTAAACAGCCGGTCATCCGAAAGACCCATAAACCGCAGCACATCATCATTCTGAAAACTTGCCTGCTTTTCTTTTGCAAACGCACGTACCTGATACGGATTTTTCAGAGTAACAAACGCGGTATAGCTGTCTGCTGCCTGCTGTGGATCTGCCATCGTAATCATCGTATATCCCGGCGCTGTATATTCTTCAAAGGCAGCTCTTTGATAAATGCCGACTACCGTATAGCTTCGCGGACTCAGATCTGTAAGCGCTTCCGCATCCCCCTTATACGGATCATGCTGGCAAAGCCTGCTCTCACCTGCCAGCCGGTTGCCGGCCTGCAGATGCAGCGTATCTCCAATTGAAAATTTTACACCTCCATTTACTGAAACACTCATCGGAACCATCACTTCATCCGCATTTTGCGGCAGTCTGCCTCCGATGACTTCCACTGGCAGGGCGTCAAACGCTTTCTCATCAAACCCCGCGAAAAACAAATATGGTTTGTCCAGATTCTGTCCTCCCTCCAGTAACGCATATCCGATATCCGCATAGGCTGCCTGATCTAAAACCGCCGGATCTGCTTCCTGCTCCTGTAAAAATGACGCGTCCACTCCGGCAAAGGCCACATGCCAGCCGCCTCTTTTAACAATCGCTCCTTCGGTCAGATAATGCAGCATGGATATTCCAAAGGAAGTTACTGCCGTCAGCAGCGCCGCCGATAAAGCAACCCCGATAATTGTTACAAATGTCCGTGCACGGTTTTTTTTCAGTCCCTGCAGGGCGACTTTATGAAAAATATTCATACCCGCGCCACCTGCCTTTCATCCCGTACAATCCGGCCATCTGCTATCATAACTACCCGTTCGGCCTGCAGCGCGATATTTTTATCATGCGTGACAAGCAGCAGCGTCTGACCGTAAATCCGGTTGCTTTCTTTCAACAGACGGATAATTTCATTTCCATTGCGGCTGTCCAGGCTTCCGGTCGGCTCATCCGCAAGCATGACTGCGGGCGCGTTCATCAGCGCACGTCCGATGGCTACCCGCTGCTGCTGGCCGCCGGACAGCTGATTCGGCAGATGGTGCCTGCGTTCCTCCAGTCCGAGCAGCTTTAACAGACTGTTTAAGCGGTCCTGACTGACCCTGCGCCTGTCCATCAGTATCGGCAGCGTAATATTTTCCACCACATCCAGCGTTGGTATCAGATTGTGAAACTGGTAAATCAGCCCTACCTGACGCCTGCGGAAAATTGCCAGACGTTCGCTGCTCCCCGCGTAGATGTCCTGTCCATTCAGAAAAATCTTACCGCTTGTCGGCACATCCACTCCGGCAATGGCATGCAGCAGAGTCGATTTTCCAGAACCCGAAGAACCGATGATCGCTACAAATTCGCCTTTCCCAACTGTAAGAGACACATGATCAAGCGCAGTTACCTGACTTTCATCTCTGCCATAAACTTTACACAGCTGATCCACTTTCAAAAAATCCATTTAAAAATAAACCTCCTTTTTGTAAAAACTGCCATACACGCAGAACTCCGCTACATGGTATCCCTGTCGGCGGCTTCTTTGTATCTGCGATAAAAATATCTTAAAACTGCCAGCTTACAATTCCGTGACTTTTTTGTGAGAGATTTATCATAATCGCGTCTATCCGTAGCAATGATCATCTTTGAAAAACCGGACGTAAAAAACAGCTCCGCCATGCGGATGATTTTCCGCAGATACAATCCCGCCATGCCGTACAAGAATCGTCCGGCAGATAGCCATCCCGATGCCATATCCTGAAGCCGCATTCCCTTTCCCACGATAAAACCGCTCGAATAGCTGCGCCAGATCTTCATTCGTAAATCCGGGGCCGCTGTCATGAATCTGAATTTCGTCATATAATACCGTCCTGCTGCATACAATGTCGATGCTGCCGTCATCTCCCACACTCTGCATACAGTTTTTCAAAATATTGCGCAACGCTTCTGAAAGCCAGCTGAAATCTCCCTGTATCACCATCTCATCAGCCCCCTCCACATGCAGATGAATCTGATGCAGCTCCATAGAAATCAGAAGCGGCTGGGCAGCCGCCCGGATCAGCTCTCCCACGTCTATGATCTGGTTTTGAAATTCCACGATTCCTGCATCCAGGCGGGATAATTTGAGCAGTGAATTTATGAGCCACTCCATCTGCGCAAACAGCTCCGCTGTCTCATGCAACAGCCTGACACGCTCGTGCTGGTCCGGATTTTTCTGCAGCAAAGACAGGATCAGATTGGCAGAGGTTAACGGCGTACGCAGCTGATGTGCTATATCCGCCAGAGAATCCGCCAGGTGCTTTTTTTCTCTTTTTAACGCAGCGTTCTGTTCATAAATACGCATCGTCATTTTTGTAATCTCACTCTGCAGGATGGAAAGCTCCCCTTCCTCTGCCTCATCCATATATAACGGCTCTGCATTGTGCAAAACAAGGTCAATCTGTTCTGCCATATGCGCGAGTCTGTGATATCTCGCGCAGGTAAATACCGTAAATAAAATCCCAAAGGCTGCTGAAGCCACGACCGACAAAATACCGGCTTTCCAGCCTGTCCAAAATCCCAGAATGCCCGTTACTGCTGCTATACCCAAAAAGCAGCCGGCAAACCGGCGGATCTCCTTATTGCGCAGCATGTCCGCCTCCTGCCTGCTCTGCAAGCCGGTATCCGATCCCGCGGACCGTCAGAATAATCTGCGGTCTGGAAGAATCCTCTTCAATCTTTTCCCGCAGACGTTTAATATAGACCGTCAGTGTATTATCCGTGACAAATTCTCCCGACGCATCCCACAGCTCATTGAGCAGACGGTCTCTGGTCAGGATCATCCGGGGATTGTTGATAAAAATAAGCAGCAGACGGTATTCCAGTGCGGAAAGCTGGATTTCCACGCCATTTTTCCGGACAATGCCGCTGGCCGGATCTACCTGCAGGCCACCGGGCACCACAAACACAGATACTGGTTCTGTTTTCCGCAGGGCAGCTTTGATTCTTGCAACCAGCTCCCGTGGGCGGAAAGGCTTTGTCACATAATCATCCGCCCCCATATCCAGCCCCGTTACTACGCTTGCTTCATCACCGGATGCCGTCAGAAAAATAACTGGAATTTTTTGTATCTGCCGCAGCCGGGTACAGACCGTAAATCCATTGCCATCCGGCAGGGAAATATCGATCAGTGCCAGATCGTATCTGTCCGCCACAAATCCGGCTTCAGCTTCCTCCTGCGAAAATACGCAGGTGATCGCAAAGCCTTCCGACCGGAGCAGACGGGCAAGGTTTTTTGATATTTCTTTATCATCTTCCACAAGAAAAATCTGTTTCATCGCGTTTCTTTCCTCCTGTTTATCACGCTGATACTTTTATACTATCCTAAAGAGTTACTGTTTTATCATATCATAGCATATCCGTCTGATTTTTAAGTGAATGATCTGTCACTTTTTCTATTAAACAGCTCCTGAATCACATTCTCACAGAATGCGCAGTTTATGCCCAGTGGGGCAGACCCTGCGCATTCCTGACCCATGAAAAGTAACCGGCTCCTTACATCCGTGCCTCCATCAGATTGCCAGAAGCATAGCGCCGCAGTCCACGGTAAAATACAAGTACTGCTACTGCTGTAAGCAAACCCGCATACCCCGTAACCAGCAGCAGCCCACCCGCGGTAAACTGCATAATCTCATGCACCGGATGATAAACAGCCATCCCGACCGGAACGATACAATAAAGCAGAAACCTCGCCGTCCCATGAAAAATACCATCCGGATAAGTTGCAAAGCTGACCATCCCCATTACCATATGATATCCGAGCGCATCCGCACGCACAAACCAGAAAGCCAGGCTGCCTGCAAGCAGCGCAAACGCTGTGATAATAACAGCTCCGGTAACTGTAAAGAACGCGAACAGAACCAGCCGGTCCAGCCGGAAACAAAAGGCACAAAAAACAACCAGTCCATACAGCAGATCCCCGATTGCAGAAGTATTTGTTTCAGAGGTAATCACACTCAGCAATACATTTTTTGGCATAACCAGATACGCATCCAGCTTTCCGCCGATAATCAGCTCCGGCAGCGCAAATGCCCTGGCGCATACCATGCGTGACAGCCCGAAGCTGCCTGCGGCAAGCGCCCATAACAGCATGACCTCCCGCATCGTATACCCTCCGATTTCTTTCCGTAAATGAAATAAAATCTGCCACTGTACAATAAATGCCGCGTTATTGAGCATCATAAAAACAATATTTGATAAAAAAGTTACTTTGTTAAGCATTTCCCGCATCATGTTATACTTTAAGGATAACATGCATACCCGCCATTGATTTCTAACCGCCATGAACATACAGTCTCTTCGCCCCCTTTGCATAAATCCAGAACATCATTCCACATCCGGCCACCAGATATCCAGCCTGGGCGAACAGAATCTCAAAATATTTTTCCACACTGAAATCCACAATCAGCTTTGCAGGCCCGTAACAGACAGTATAAATCGGGGTCAGTTTTATGAACGGCTGCAATCCTGCCGGAAAGATTTCAATCGGAAAAAGCGTCCCAGCGATCAGAATCGCTTTATCATACAGCCACTGAAAAGGGTATGCATCTTCGATCCAGAAGGAAAACAGACTGATACACAGCTTAAAAACCCCGTGGATCAGAATGCCGGCCAGTATACAGGGGACTGCCAAAAACAGTGTCCGAACCCGGAATCCAGCCACTGGCCCGACCATGCTCCATCCAAAAACAGCCGCAAATCCGGCATACACCGGCAGCCTGATGCTCCATTCCCCGGTATATTTTGCAAGCGTATACAATGTATAATGATACGGCTTATTCATCAGATACGCGATATTTCCTCCCCGGATAGCCGTATCCACCTGCCTTGTCACGGTCTCCGATCCGGCGCTGAACAGGATCATTTCCGTAATCATCACATACCAGATCATCTGCTCTTTTGTATATCCCGAAATCCGTCCATCCGAAGCTGCATACATGGCATTCCACAATTGGATAAAAATATAAATATAAATGAAATAGCCAAGATATCCCGTCACAATCTGCGCTGCATACTGCAGATTTTCCATCCAGACCGACTGATAGATCACCAGATATTTTTTCATAACTCTTACGGCCTCCTCTCCTTCGTCTGATAAAGCTCCATAATCGTCGTTTCCAGCGAAGCTTCCTCCGGCAGCCCATTTCGTACTTCCTGCCAGCCCGTGTTCCGTTTTCTGATCCGCTCCATCGGCTCATCCAGCACAATCTGTCCGGCATTCACAATCATAATACGTCTGCAAAGTCTTTCGATATCCATCATATCGTGACTGGTCAGAAAAACCGTTGTATGCAGCTGCCGGTTCATCTGCAGAATCAGCGCGCGTATATTTTCCTTTACAACCGGATCCAGCCCGATCGTCGGTTCATCCAGAAACAAAATCTTTGGCCCGTGAATAAATGCCGCTACCATCTCACAACGAATCCGCTGCCCGAGTGAGAGATTACGGACTGGCGTATTTAAAAATGTCCCCAGATCAAAAACGTCCGAAAGCTCCTGAATCCGCGCTTCTGTCTGCCGGTCCGTCATATCATAAATAGCACCAAAAAAACGAAAATTATCATAAGGCGTCAGATGCGTCCACAGCTGTTCCTTCTGTCCGAATACGGTTCCGATTTCATAAGCAAGCTGCTTTCTGTTTTTCACCGGATCCATACCTGCCACCTCTATACTTCCGCTGTCCGGGTGGAGAATCCCTGTCAGCATTTTAATCGTCGTACTCTTTCCCGCACCGTTGGGGCCGATAAAAGCAAGCATCTCCCCTTCTTCCACCGAAAATGAAATGCCATCCACTGCCCTGATTTCAGATATTCTGGGATGAAACACTGCTTTCAGACTGCCTTTCATCCCTTTTTCCTTTTGTCTTACCCGAAACGTTTTCGATAAATTTCTTACCTTTACCGCTTCCATAACCTGCTCCTCCTTTGAAATATAATAAAAAACCGCACTGCTTTATACACTTTTGTGTGTATCTGCAATGCGGTTTGTGTTTTTTCATCTCATATTATTTCAAATGTTTTATCTCTACTAATTATTTCAAATAATTCTATTTCAAATAATATCTTTGAATCCAGCTGATAC
>CANTHI010000095.1 GCA_947653505.1 uncultured Eubacterium sp. | reverse complement strand
GCATGTTTCTCTTTACCGAATGCATTGAGAGAAATGACCGGAATCTTTAGCTATAGAAGCCCAAAACTGCCACCAGCAAATCACGAGGAATCACCTATGAAGAAAATATTTAAAATGCCTGCACCTGTTACAATCACAGGGCGCACTTCAAGTATCACAAATGCCTTTGTAAACGGAATTATTCCTGTAATCATCCCTACAGACGAAGAAATTGAAGATGTACTACAGACATTGGGAATGAATAAAAATCATATAACCTGTGCGTATTGCGGTGATCCATATACTGAATGGGATCATTTTCGTCCTTTAGTAAAAGACAAAAGACCTACTGGTTATATTTCTGAAATCCACAATCTGGTACCTTCCTGCGGAAAATGTAACCAAAGCAAGGGCAATAAGCACTGGAAAACATGGATGCTTGGCAATGCTTCTCTTTCTCCACATGCACGACAAATTCCAGATATTGAACATCGTGTCGCCAGATTAGAAGAATTTGAACAGCATTATGCACCAGTCAGACTGGATTTTGAAAAAATTACCGGTACACAAATGTGGGAACAGCATTGGGAAAACTGCCGTAAATTGCATAGCTTAATGCAGGAAAGCCAAAAACATTCAGATAAAATTAAGGAACTAATAAACATTCATATATTACAGCAGACATCCCGTAACGGCTAAAATAGCACACTATTTTGACTATAAGAACGCCGGATAGTTTTTAAAAGTATTGCAAGCCGAAGCGGCACCTTTAACTGCTGGCGTTAGCCAGAGCGAATAGTATACCCCATTGGGTAGTAGGTGCCGCGCCCGTCCAGTACCATAACGCAGATACAGAATGCTTAGAACTTCTTGCTTAAAACTGACTGTAAATATGAACCGACGCCTGTAAAATATCCACATTTAACAAATACCACAAAATAACCAGACACATCACACAGCCATCCCTCATACTCATACCACTTTTCATTTACCGGAATGCTTACCAGAATTAAATGCACAAATAAAACAGCTCCGAAGGATGTTCCTTGTATACGGAAAAAAATCACCACTGCGGAAAAGACCGCCGCATAGTTCCCGATCACCTTAAACTGTGATAATACCGCCCAATACTGTTATCCCCTGCCGTCTGAGCAGTTCCGTTTCCCTGACAATCTCGCTGTAAAGCGTAAATTGAGCACGCTCCACCAGCACCGCCGCGCCTGTCCCTTCCAGACCGCACATCGCCTGTGCATCATACAGGATATTGTTCAGAATCTCTGCCTGAATGCCCTCTCTGGCAAGTTCCTCCCTGATCGTCTCACAGACCTCCAAAGCCTGTCCCGTAAGACCGCAGCCTGCCAGACAAATCTTTCCGGTGCCCTCCCTGACAGCAGCCATCTTCACGGCAGCAGCGGACAGCCGCACCGCTTCATCTCTGGAAAACCTGCGTCTGCCGCTGTCACGGAGCGACAGAATCCACTGGTCAACAAAAGCGAACGGCCTCCTGCCCTCCTGCTGCCGCGGAATCAGACCAAGCTGCGGAATCCCATACAATTCCTGCAGACTGTCCGAAGCACACAATTTCTGACTGCATACGTAACGCATGAAAAAAACAAATAAATAGAAAAATACTGCCAGAAACATTCCCAGTATCACATACTTTATGCTGATACCCGCAGACGTTTTCCCGCCAGCTTCAGCAGGACTGCTCTCCTTTTTTACACCATCTTTATCTCCATCCGCTGATTTTTTTGTCAGAATATCATAATACTGCTGTTCCTCTGCCGTAAACGCATCCTTATACTGTAAAATCGCCGTTTCCATAGCGGCAATATCATCCACGATATTTTTCTGCCGCTCTAAAACACCCAGGTCCGCGGTCTCTGCTTCCGCCTGATTCACAACTGCGATCTTATGTTCCCCCATTGCCTCTTCGATCCGGTCATGCTTTTCTTCCAGAAAACGGATGACTGCTCCGGCTATCTCCCGCATCACTGACTTATCATAATGGACAATACAGATCCGGAAAGAATCCGTGCCTTCCGCAAGACTGCCCGAACCACGCGCTAAGGAAACCGCCTCGTTGACAGCGGAAGCGCTTTCTCCATGAATCCGGCTGGCAGCATATCCGCCCAGCTCCCCGCTTTGTATCAGATCTTCATATGACTTTTCTATTTCCGCAGCACGCCGCCAGTTCGCGGCATCTACATAAAAGGTCAGATTCGTCTTCTGCACACAGTTCGCATCCAGCTGCATCAGCAGTGATTTTTCATAATAATCCAGCTTGTCTTTGTACACAGCCTCATAATCCGTCACATACCTTACATTTTGCAGCTGCTGGTCTGTCAGCAGGCTTTCCAGCCCAGACGGATCCTGTATCAGCTCCGTCTGAGCCTGTTCCACTGTTGCGGCATTTTCCGCCGCAGCACGCGAACGGACATAACTAAATGCCCCTGCCAGAACTGCTCCCACAGCCATCCACACAAGGATCATCCTCCAGCGCAGCATGATCTCTGTCAGCAATTCCAGCAAACTTATTTCTCTTTCTTTCATGTTCTCCTCCGCTCTTTCGTAACAGTTCAGACAGGCTGACCTGTTACGCTCTTTCACCTGTGCTTTTGTATTTGCAAAAATGTCCTGATACAGTTTACGACAGTCTCCTGTTCACTCTCTCCGATGTATGGATGCAGCGGCAGCGACAGGATCCTGCCGCACAGATTTGCAGATACTTTAAGCTCTGTTTTGACGCAGTCCATCTCCTGAAACGCTTTCTGCCGGCTCATTGGTCTTGGATAATAGATCATGGAAGGGATTCCCTGTTCTTTCAGCCAGGTCTGCAGGCCATCGCGCACATGCTCATTTTCCAGTAAAATCGAATACTGTGCCCAGCTGGAAGAATATCCTTTTTTGATAGCAGGCGTCTTTACCGCATCCCCAAGCGCTTCAAACATCTGCGTATATCTGTCTGCCGCCCGCTGTATGTCTTCAAGCTCATAATCCTGAAATGCCCGCAGCTTTATTTTAAGAACTGCTGCCTGCAGCGTATCGAGACGGGAGTTGATCCCGATGCGCACATTATCATATTTACCTGTCCCCTTTCCATGAATATGTAAGGATCTGATCCGCTCCGCCCAGTCATCATGATCCGTAAATACCGCGCCGCCATCCCCATAACAGCCCAGCGGTTTTGCCGGAAAAAATGAAGTCGCGGAAATATCGCCAAAGCTGCAGGCTTTCTCCGTCCCGATCTGTCCGCCAAACCCCTGCGCACCGTCTTCCAGCAACAGAAGGCCGTATGCATCCGTAATCCTGCGGATTGCGGCGTAATCTGCAGGCTGTCCGAAAAGGTCTACTGCTATGACTGCTCTGGGCCGGAGTTTGTCTTCTTTTTGTACTTCGCAAACTGCCTGCCGCAAAGAATCCGGTGACATATTGAAACTGTCTTCTTCTACGTCTACAAAAACAGGCGTGGCTCCCTGCAGCGCGACGGCCTCTCCGGAGGCAAAGAATGTAAAATCAGGGACAAAGACGGCGTCTCCCGGCCCGATACCCCATGCCATGAGCGCAAGCGACAGGGCGTCTGTGCCGCTGGCACAGGTGATGCAGTGCCGGACGCCTGTGCAGGCGGCAAGCTGCTGTTCCAGGTCTTTTACCTGCGTACCGGAAATGAAGCTGGCTTCGTTTAGGACCTGGGATATTGCATGGTCGATGTGTGGTTTTAGTGCTTTGTATTGTTTATGCAAGTCACGAAATTGCATGTTGGTTTCCTCTTTTCTGTTTTTGAATTGCTTTTTTTACATTTACCTCTAACAGAATGGATTACTATTGTATTTTTCACGCTGACTGACAATCATGGCAACCATTGTGTTATTTATTCTAATGATACATCAAATACCTTCATCCATTTTCCTGCACAAATAATCCTCCATATTATAAAATCTCCTCTTGCAATATTCCCTTTCTTTTTATCAAACCAACGTATGACACGTTCTCCATCCAAAAGCGGTTTGAGCATTTCACACGCATTCTCCAGCTGCTTCTTATACTGTATGTAATTATCACGAATCCACTTATCCTCGGGTGTCACAAATCCTAATTTACTATATCTGTTTCTGATTTTTTCCGGTAATATCCCCTTCAATCCATCACGTAATACTGATTTAGTAACTCCATTTCTGATTTTATGGTTAAAAGGCATTTCAAAAATGACTTCTGCCAATTGATAATCCAGAAACGGTACTCTGGATTCAATTGAAAATGCCATAGAATTACGATCCTCATAATGAAGCAATGCCTGCATTCCACACCGCATACTATCAAGAAAATACTGTCTCTCATCATTCATAGGATAACTATCTCTGGTTTTATATACTTTAATTATCTGTCTTGCAGTAAACGGCAAACCAGCGCATATCTTATATGTGCCATACATTACAGCATAAACACTTCTGGGCACAAAAGCCGTCGCGATTGCGGCCAATATGATTTTTTTTGCATTTACATATATTTCCGTAGAAGCTCTGAGTTTTTTATATGACTTTATTTCGCGCATAAATGATTTTATTCTAAACTTTTTTAAAAGACTGGCAAAGTATACTCCATAAAAAGCAGAATAACCTGCAAGCTGCTCATCTGCCCCCTGCCCATCCAGCATTACTGTCAAACCGTTCTTTTTTGCTTCACGAAACACATTCCATTGCGCATAAATTGATGTTGAACCAAAAGGTTCATCCATATGCCAGATAATTTTATCTACTTCATCAAATAATTGATTTTCATCCGGATAAATTTTATGAGAAAATATTTTTGCATTTTTTACAATCTCATCAATATATTCCTGTTCATCGTATTCTTTATCTTCAAAACAAGATGAAACCGCATGCTGTTCTACCGTTTGATCTCCCCGGGAAATCAGACTATTTGCCATACTGACAATCGATGAGCTGTCTAATCCACCTGAAAGACAGTATCCAACAGGAACATCTGCCCTCATTCTAAGATTTACTGCTTTTTGAAATGCTCTTCTAAATTTCCTACAGTTTCCTTTGTAGCCTGTAACCCTGACTTTTTTATTTTCAAGACTATAATACTGATCTATTTTAAACCTATGATGCTCCAGATCAATCAGGATTTCATACCCTCCGCGCAACTGCATGATATTCTGAAACATTGTTTCTTCTGTGCAATCCTGATCTCCGCATATTAAAAACTCCATAAGTCTTTTTTTATTTGCAACAGGTTTCTGTCCAAGCATATGTAAAATTTGCTTAATTTCCGAGCCAAAAACAAATTGTGCATCATCTAAATAATAATAAAATGGTTTAACCCCGAAGCGGTCCCTGGAACAATATAGCTCCTTCTTCTGCCTGTCCAATATAGCGAAAGACCACATGCCATTAAAATACTGCACACAATTTTTCCCATAACAATCATAAGCCGCTATAAGCACTTCCGTATCTGTTTTTGACACAAACTGATAACCGTTATATTCTAATTTTTTTCTTAATTCCACATGATTGTATATTTCACCATTAAAAACTACCGCATACCGGTTTTTATATAGAAAAGGCTGATGTCCACTTTCGCTTAAATCTACAACAGACAATCTCCTATGTCCCAACGCTATTCCATCCTGATAAAAAGTACCTCTGTCATCAGGTCCACGGTGTTTTATAATATCTACCATCTCTTCAAACCTCTGCCGGTTGACATTCCCTTTAAAATTATAATATCCTGCTATTCCGCACATTTTACAAAACCTCCCAAGATTTCTTTTTCCCGTGCATCACTTGCAAAACCAGCCGCAATCGCTAAAAAATAAGTAATAGCAATGTTATAATCATATATTGGATTTCCAAAAAAACCATATATAATTATAAATACCTGTATAAAAAGCGAAAAATAGTATGAGATATTTTTAGCCTCCCATTTTATATTTTTCATCATTCTGATATGCGTTATATATATATTGTAAAAAATTGCTGCCAATAAAATTCCAAGTCCTATAATCCCCTGCTCCACCCACATTTGAGCATAAATATTATGCCCCAATCTTCTTTTATAGGTAAAATTTCCGATAGAATTAACTCCATTCCCAAAAACAGGTTTCTGTCTGATTGCTTCAATCATCCCATCCATAATACGCAGCCTTGAGACTACAGAAACATAAAAGATCTGATAAATTCTATCCCAAAAAACAATTGTGAAGATAAAAACTAACAATGCTCCCATGCTAATTAACAACAATACTGCTTTTTTATAAAATCTATTCCCAGCTACCCGTGAAGGCAGTCAACTCGATCTCCTCATATTTCTCCGCCGCCATGACCATGGCATTTCTTAAATTCTCATAAGGAGCAATTCCCAGGATTTTATATTTTCTTTTCATTCCTTTCTCTCCCTGTTTCTTTTGGAGAAGGTTCTTAACGTATCGTTCTTACACTAATCAGTCAGCGTTCCAATTCCATCATGCCCAGTTTCAGTGCTCCCATGATGCCCTGCTTATCATCAAGGCTCTGCACCACAATATAGGAATCCAAATCTTCCAGCTCTTTGGTCTTAATATACCCATGCAAAAGCGCCTTATATTTCTCCCGCACCAGCGGCAGAAGCTGTGTCTGATGCATTACGCCGCCGCCCAATATAATGCGCTGGGGAGATAATGTCATGGTGTAGTCCACCAGAGCCTGGGCAATATACTCAGCCTCCATCTCCCACACTTCCGGCCTGTCCGCAAGCTCCACTGCCTTCTTTCCCCATCTTCCCTCGATGGCAGGACCGGCCGCAAGACCTTCCATACAGTTTGCGTGGAAGGGACAGAAACCCTTGTAAGTATCCTGGGGAAGACGGCTTAAGAGAATATGGCCTCCTTCCGGATGCATCATACCGTGAAGCAGTCTGCCATCCACAATTGCGCCCACGCCTACGCCGGTTCCGATGGTGATATAGATACAGCTATGTAATCCCTTGGCTATCCCCCAGGTAAATTCTCCAAGCGCAGAACCGTTTACATCCGTATCAAATCCAACTGGCACGCCCAGTTTATCCTTAAATGCACCCACCATATTATAATTCTGCCACGCCAGCTTCGGTGTGGTTGTGATATAGCCGTAAGTCTCGGAATCTCTATTCACATCAATGGGTCCAAAACAGCCGATACCTAACGCCTCTATCCCTTTTCCTTCAAAAAATTCTAACAGCTTCGGTATCGTAATATCCGGTGTCTGCGTGGGAATGGAGACCTGCTCCATAATCTCCCCGTTTTCATTACCGATAGCACATACCATCTTCGTGCCGCCTGCTTCCAATGCTCCTAATATCATGCTCCCTCCGTTCCGAAACCGCTCCATAGACTATCCTATATTTCAGACAGTCTGCCGGCTGTTTCTCTTCTTTCATCATGAATCTATTGTTTCCTCTGTTTCCTTTTCCCTATTTCTTTAATCTATGGCACGGCCATCTGCAATGCCGCCCGCCGCTATAGCAAAGGCTCCCGGTGTGCCATCCTTCAATCCATGGCGGTCACGATATCTCTTGCCACATATACCCCGCTGGCGGATGCATGAGACAAAGAATGGGTCACGCCGCTGCCGTCGCCGATGATGTAGAGGCCCTTATACTTGGTCTCTAAATGTTCGTTAATCTCCACCTCCATATTGTAAAACTTAACTTCCACTCCGTAAAGCAGTGTGTCATCATTGGCCGTACCCGGTGCGATCTTATCAAGTGCATAAATCATCTCAATAATGCCGTCCAAAATACGTTTCGGAAGCACCAGGCTCAAATCTCCCGGTGTTGCCGCAAGTGTGGGCTCTATCACGCCTTCTTCGATACGCTTGTTGTTACTGCGTCTTCCACGCACCAAATCGCCAAAACGCTGTACAATCACACCGCCGCCCAGCATATTGGAAAGTCTGGCAATGCTCTCCCCATACCCGTTACTGTCTTTAAAAGGTTCCGAAAAATGCTTGGCCACCAGGAGTGCAAAATTAGTGTTATTGGTCCGCTTATCTGCGCCCTCATAGCTGTGTCCGTTTACCGTTACAATACCGTTTGTATTCTCATTCACCACCATGCCATAAGGATTCATGCAGAAGGTTCTCACACTGTCCTCAAATTTCTCTGTACGATAGACAATCTTGCTCTCATACAGCTCATCTGTCAGATGAGAAAAGATCACCGCCGGAATCTCCACGCGCACACCGATGTCCACGCGGTTTGATTTTGTGTTGATGGAAAGTTCCTCGCACACCTTTTCCATCCATTTACTGCCGCTTCTCCCTACAGATATGATACATCTTTCACACTCGTAGGATTCCTTCTCCCCGATTACCCTGTAGCCGTTTTCTGTCACTTCCACTGTCTTAATGGGTGTATCAAAGTAAAAGTCGATTTTATCCTGCAGCGCCGCATAAAGATTCTCCAACACAATATAGTTAATATCCGTTCCTAGATGTCTAACCGAAGCGTCTAACAGATTCAGGTTATTCTGCAGGCACAGCTTCTTAAACTGGGTCCCGGCAGTAGAATACAATTTTGTACCCTCGCCGCCATATTTCATATTAATTTCATCTACATAACGCATCAGCTCAATCGCCTGCTTCTTACCCACATGTTCGTGAAGCGTACCGCCGAAATCGTTGGTAATGTTATACTTTCCGTCGGAGAAAGCACCCGCTCCGCCAAATCCGCTCATGATAGAACAGCTCTTACAGTTGATACAGCTTTTTACTTTGTCTCCGTCAATGGGACAATGCCGCATTTCCAGCGCATGTCCCGCCTCGAAAACCGCTATCTTCAAATGTTCCTTTTGCTGCGTCAGTTCATAGGCAGAATAGATACCGCCAGGCCCTGCCCCAATAATAATGACATCATATTTCATATAATACCCCCGTCTTTCAACTCTTCTATATATCGATAATCATTATACCATACAACTTTCAGCATGTCATTATCGCAGTCAGCAATCTTTTAAAAGCAGTTACAACGGTTCTTGAATTGAAATCTAATGGACAATATGATATACTTTCCTTCAAAAGCGGACATAAAAATCTTTTATATAAAACAAAGGATAAAAGATACGCTGCAGTATAAAGTGGGAGGGGTTTTCGTGGTCATTCAGAAAAGAAAAAAAGTCGTATTAGCAGGATTTGCCGTCCTGATTGCCGTCAGCATTCTTGTGTTCAGCATATCTTCCCTGATCATAGGCAGGAAAAGCAATGATGCCATCAGTCAGGTGGGAGAAGTCTATACCCACGCCATGGCTGAACAGTTAAAACGAACCTTTGATGCAGTCATCAGTATGCAGGTCTTTCAGGTGCAGGGTATTGTGAAAAGAACGCCGCCCGATACTATAACATACGGTGCAGAAATGATAGAGGAGCTCACAGAAAGCGCCCGTGTACGTAATTTTACCTCCCTCGTCCTTTATACAGAAGATGGGGAACCGGAAATCATTTACGGCGATATGGTAGAATATAACGACGAGACCACCTTTTACACGGTCTTACAGAACAGCAGCCAGCGCGTCTTCTCCGGATATAACGACAAAGGGGAGAGAATGCTATGCCTGCTAATCGATGCCGAATATCCCATGCACGATGGTAAGACCAGTTCCGCCATGGTAGCCGCACTTCCAATGAATTATTTGGAAACCGTTCTTTCCTTAAACGACAAAACAACCGGCATGTATTCCTTTATCATTCGCAGAGACGGTACTTATGTTGTAAGGAATCTGGATGATGATAATTACTTTGACCGCATTCTGGATATATTTGCCGGTTCCAATACCACCGATTCGAAAGACCAGTACATTCACGATCTGCTCTTC
>CANTHI010000094.1 GCA_947653505.1 uncultured Eubacterium sp. | reverse complement strand
AATATTGCATTATGTAAATTAATTCATTATGTAATTGGCGCCGGATTAAAAATACACAGATCATTATGAAATCCGTACTGGTCACTGTAAGGCTTTTTCAATCCGCCTGCAACATCCAGAATCATATGAAAAATCTCTGTCCCCACATCCGCAATCGTTTTCTTTCCACAGGCTACATCTCCCGCAGAGATATCAATCATATCGAACCAGTGGTCTTTCATCTCGTTGCGGCTGCAGACTTTGATGACCGGACTGATTTCCAGACCGTATGGCGTGCCGCGTCCTGTCATAAATACCTGCAGGCCGATCCCGCTGGCTAACTGGCTCGGGCCGCAGACGATGTCACTGGCTGGCGTTGCCGCAAAAATCAGACCGTGCTTCGACGGTTTTTGCGCCGGAGACAGCACTTCCACGATCGGACTGGTTCCGCTTTTGGCAATGCTTCCCATCGCTTTTTCCACGATATTGGCAAGTCCGCCTTTTTTATTTCCCGGCGTCGGGTTGGCATCGCGGTCTACCCCGCCTTCTTCCAGATAACGGTCGTACCAGCGCATTTCTTCTGCCAGCCGGTCACGGGTATGTGCATCCATACAGCGTGCTGCAAGCATCGGTACACCGTCACGGACTTCTGTCACCTCACTGAACAGGACGGTTGCCCCGCCGCGTACCAGCATGTCTGCCGCGTAGCCTGCGGCCGGATTCGCGGAAATACCGGAAAATGCGTCGCTGCCTCCGCACTGCATCCCGATCAGCAGCTCGCTGAGCGGCAGCTCTTCCCTTCTGCGTTTGTTCAGCTTCTGCAGCTTTTTCTCTGCCATATTTAAAATGGCCTGCATCATCGCATCATGTCCCGGGTAATCCTGAAGAGTCAGCACATTTTCCGGTGTAATGTCCGCTTCTGGCAGCACCCTGTCATACGTCAGCTTCTCGCAGCCGAGTCCTACGACCATGATCTCGCCGCCAAAATTCGGATGACGGATCAGATTTGTCACCGCGCGGATTGGAATATGTGCCATTGGCGCCTGAATGGCCACACCACAGCCGTATGGGTGTGTCACTGCCACAACGCCGTCTACATGCTCATATTTGGGAAGCAGCTCTTTTGTAATCCGTTCTGCCGCAACCTTTAGGACTCCTGCCGCACACTGGACAGTTGTTACGATTCCAAGCAGATTTTTCGTACCTGCCGGTCCCTGCGCGTTACGGTATCCCATCCATGTCGTCCGCGGAGGCTCTGGCAGAGCCTCCATCGGAATGATATTGGTCCCATACTCCATATTTTCCACCGAGGGACTCTGCGGAAGCAGCAGCATATGTTCGTTGATCCAGTCTCCCTTCTTTATAAAATCCTTTGCATACCCTAATACTACGCCGTAACGGATGATTTCTCCATTCTTTGGAATGTCGCAAAGCGCTATTTTATGCGCCTGCGGAATATCCTGATTTGCCGTCAGTCCGTCTTCGATCCGGGTTCCGGCAGCAATATCCTGTATGGCTATGGCTACGTTATCCCGCTCATGTATCTTTATATATCTGCGTAATTCCATAAAATTATCCCACCTGCTTTCCTCACAAGTCTGTCTGTGTCCTGTCCAGCAGCAGCACCGCAACATCATTTACATTTGTTCCCGTCGCCCCTGTCACGATCAGCCCGCCGCATGTCTGCAGTGCATGATAGGCATCATTCTGCCGCAGTACTTCGTAAATGTCCAGGCCCTGCTCCGCCAGACGTTCCTTTGTGCGCCAGTCACAGTATCCGCCTGCCGCGTCGGTCGGCCCGTCCGTACCGTCACTGCCCACGCTGAATACCGCGGTTCCTGCAAGCCCTGCGATACCGGACGCCGCGGCAAGCGCCAGCTCCTGATTCCGTCCGCCTTTTCCTGTTCCTGTCAGATGTACCACAGTCTCCCCGCCTGCAATAAAAGCCAGTTTTCTGCCGCATCCGGCATGGCTTTTCGCGACCGATGCCAGAAAGGAGCCGGCCTGACTTGCCTCGCACTCCAGCTGGTCGGTCAGAATCATCGTCTCATAACCGAGCGACTCACATGCGCCGGCTGCCGCAAGACACAGATTTTTCACGCTTCCGGTAATCTGTGTCTCTACGTTGGACAGCTCTTTCGGAGTCTCTGTCCCAAGACACTTTTGCGCCTGTTCACTTAACCGCAGCTGATATTTTCCGGCGATAGAAAGTGCCATTTCACACGTTGACGTGTCTGGATAAGCCGGACCGGATGCGATCATATCCAGAGGATCCCCCAGAATATCGCTGAGCACGATACTGTATACATGCGCCGGCTCACAGATTTTTGCAAACTTCCCGCCTTTCACGCCGGACAGCCTTTTGCGTATCGTATTCATCTCGATAATATCCGCCCCGCACGCTAACAGCTGTTTTGTAATATCCGCCAGCTCTTCCCCTGAAATCAGCGGCTGTTCAAACAGCGCCGAGCCTCCGCCCGACAGCAGAAACAATACGGTATCCTCTTTTTTAAGCCCGCTGACCAGCTCCAGCGCCGCGCGCGTGCCCTGAAAGGAATTATCATCCGGCACCGGATGCCCTGCTTCATAGCAGTCCATGCCCTCAATGGCACCTTTCACATGGTCATATTTCGTAATGACAACGCCCCGCCTGATTCTGCTGCCCAGTATTCCGGATGCCGCCTTTGCCATCTGCCACGCTGCCTTGCCTGCAGATACGACATAAATATCCCCGCTGTCAAATGTCTTCTGCGCAAGCGCCTGCTCCACTGCCTGATCCGGCAGGACTTTCTGAATGGCCTGTCTGATAATCTGGTCTGCGTCTTCCCTTAACGACCTCATTTTCTTTTTCACCTCATTTTCACAGCCTGAAGAAACATGTGTTATCCCACTCAGATTAAGCCGGCACGTTCCATTTCTGTACGTATTTTATCAAGTACCGGACCTTCAGGTGTCGCCAGACTCGGGGCATACGGCAGTCCGATCTGTCTGCCCCGGAGATTTGCCATATCTTTGGAAGCTACCGGAAAACTCGCGCCATCCATAGAAAGCCGCACCGGATTGAGCTTAAACTGTGCTTCCAGCGATCCCTGCAGATCTCCTGCCACAAATTTGTTATAGACGTCGGCAATCAGCTCCGGCATAAAATTGCCTGAGGTACATACCCCTCCGACTGCTCCGTGGCACATGGATGCATACAGCAGGGTATCCTTCCCGCCAAACACTTTAAACCCGGTATCCCTGGTACGGCGGATAAACTCTGCCGTCTGTGTGATGTCCCCGCTTGTGTCCTTCATGCCAACAATATTATCTACTTCATGCGCCAGCCGTTCTACCAGATTTCCGGACATCGTATAGCCGACCCTGCCCGGATTATTGTACAGCAGCACCGGTACGTCCGGTACAGACTGCGCGATCGCCTGAAAATGTCCAAACAGCTCTTCTTCCGTAGGTTTTAAAAACATTGGCTGGAGGATGGAAATGCCTGCCGCACCATTCTGCGCTGCCATCTGCGCAAGACGGATACATTTTTTCGTACGGATCGCACCGATTCCAAAGTAAACCGGAACCCTGCCCGCAGCCTGATCGACCATGATCTTAAGGCCACGTTCCATCTCGTCTTCTTCCACCATGTAAAACTCCCCATTGCTTCCAAAGATCAGTATGCCATGCATCCCGCCTTCGATCACATAGTCTGCATGCTCTCTCGTTTTCTTTTCGTCAATCCGTTCCTCTGCATCGATCGGTGTAATAATCGGAACGATAACACCTTTGATATTTTCTGTATTCACCGGATTCCCTCCCTATATTTTGCTGTATTTTTAATGAATGAATATCGACAGAACCAGCAGCTCGATAATGCCGACACCTGCCATAATCAGAGAGATTGCTGTCTTACAGCGGACCTGATCTTTTAATTCGGTCACTCCAAACATACCATTCCATACCCAGAACCCGCTGTCGTTAAAATAGGAAAATGAAATCGCACCCACACAGCAGGAAACAGCCATCAGAAGCGGGCTGACCGAAATCGCGCCAATCAGGGAAGCCGATAAAGACGCGGCGGTTGTAATAGCCACTGTCGCAGACCCGAGCGCGATACGCATCAGCGCGGCAATAATAAACGGAAGCAGGATAGCCGGAAGCGGCATTTTCATAACGACCGCACCAAGCGCATCCCCGACACCACTGACCTTGATGACATTGCCAAGCGAACCGCCGGCGCCTGTAATCAGCATAATAATACCGGTACTTTTGATGGCGTCATCCATCACATGCAGGACTTCCTTCGTCGGATCTTTTGCCATAAGGCCATAAATAGCAATCAGCGTACCGATCGAAAGCGCTACAATCGGGGAACCCAGAAATGCCAGCAGGGAAATGCTTTTTCCCATCATGCCCACAATCGTATTGGCCAGAATCAGAATGAGCGGGATAATAATCGGCGCAATCGAAACGCCCAGTCCCGGAAGCTTTTTCTGTCCGATCATCCGGTCCAGCTCTTCCATAGATTTTATGTATTCCTGTTTAAACTCTTTTCTTTCAAATCCGCCGTCATCCGTCGGAATCTGATAAATTTTCTTTCCAATGCTCTGGCAGTAAAATACTGCAACAATCAGCATCGGAATCGAGATCAGGGAACCGCAGATAATCATCTGTCCCACATCAGCGCCCAGCATACTGGCCGCTGTGGTAGGTCCCGGTGTCGGAGGCACCAGACAGTGCGTCAGCTGCAGGCCCGCTGCCATCGCAAGCGCAAGACCAACCAGCGACTTTCCGGTCACTTTCGAAATCGCCTTACAAAGCGGCGCAAAGATTACAATCGCAGAATCCGCAAAGACCGGTATCGCAATAAACCATCCGGTAATTGCAAGCGCCCATTCTTCTTTTTTCTTTCCAACCGCCTTAATAAACGAATACGCCATTTTTTCCGCAGCGCCTGATTTTTCCAGAATACCGCCCATCATAACGCCCAGCCCGATAATAATACCGGTACTTTTTAACGTATTTCCAAATCCATCCTGAATCGCTGTAACCAGCCCTGTAATTGTCGTGCCGTCTTCTGCCGTCACATTGACAAACGGCATGCCTCCGATGATGCCCGTAATACCGGATGCGATCATCAGTGCGATAAAAGTATGTACCTTTGTCTTTGATACAAGTACCACCATAACAGCAATACCTATGATCAGTCCGATCAGCATACGTGTAGATTCACTCATTTTTCTCACCTCAATTATATTACACTATAATCCCCTTCTTCAACTCCTAATCATAACAATGACCAGCCCCCGCCACAGGCGGACTTCCATTGCGCTGCATCATTTTCCCCAGCCGGATTCCATATCCGGCTGGCAGACTGGCCCGGACAGCTCACTTATGAAACTGTCCCGTCCGTGTCAAAAGCCAGCCCTGCGGTCTGCCTTACTGCTCTTTGACAATACTGGCGCCGGAAATCTTTTCATAATATTTCACAATACTGTCATGATCTTCCTTTTCGCATCCTTCGGCTTTTAAAAACTGCATCACTTCCATCAGCTGTGCTGTTAAAGGAACCGGAGAATTGATAGCGTGTGCCGCATTCAGCGCATTGGTCAGATCCTTAATATGCAGCTCGATACGGAACCCAGGATTGTAATTTCCTGCCAGCATCATCGGAGCCTTTGCGTCCATAACCGTAGAGCCTGCCAGTCCGCCGCGGATAGCCTGATATACAAGCTCCGGATCCGTCCCGGCTTTTTTTGCAAAGGTAAGCGCTTCGGATACCGCAGCGATATTCACAGCTACCACAATCTGATTTGCCAGCTTCGCCACATTTCCGGAGCCAAGCTCACCGACGTAAACAACCGAACCAGCCATAACCATCAGCAAGTCATAATACTTGTCAAACAGCTCTTTCTTTCCGCCGGCCATAACAGAAAGTGTGCCGTCAATGGCCTTTGGTTCTCCGCCGGATACCGGAGCGTCCAGCATATCGATGCCTTTTTCTGCCAGCTCTGCACCAATTTTTTTGCTTTCTACCGGATCAATGGAACTCATGTCAATCAGCACGGTACCAGGCTTTGCCGTCTCAGCGATCCCACCCTCGCCAAACACTGCTGCACGTACATGCGGGGAGTTCGGAACCATTGTAATGATGACTTCACATTCACTGGCTACCTGCGCACCATTTGCCGCACCTTTTGCACCCATCGCAGTCAGCTCATCTACAGACGCCTGATTAAAATCACATACTACCAGCTCATGTCCTGCCTTCACCAGATTTTTACTCATCGGCTTTCCCATAATCCCTAATCCAATAAATCCTACTTTCATTCTCGTTTCCTCCTTGATTTTTTTTAGAAGTTGTATTTCGTATCGTTCAACGTTATTATATTTAATTATGTATAAATTTACTATGGAAATAGATGACAAAAAATAAATTATTTTTAGTTTTATCTGCATTATCGTTCATTTTTTTAAAGTATATATTTCATTTGTTTCATTTATTGAAACAAAAAAAACAGGGCATTTCTTATTCGGTAGAAATGCCCTGTCCGGGTGTTTTTGCTGGCAGCAGCTGTTGATATGTGGATGCTAATTTGGCTGGATGAGGGAAGCGGCCCTGTTTCATCGTGACTTTGGAAGAATGTCAGAGCTCTTAGTATTCTGCCCGGCACACAGGCGGCGCAGCCGAAGCGGCACCTTTAGCTGCTGGCGGAGCCGTCCATCAACGCCCCAAGCGCATTCACGCAGGACGCAATCCCCAGCCTGCCGCTGTCCAGCACAAGATCATATTTCCCAAAATCTTCCCATTTCTGCGCCGTATTCGCATAATAATAAATCGCGCGCTTCCGGTCAAATTTACGCCTGACCGTATCGGCCGAAGACGCAGGAATGCCATATTCCTGAATGATACGCTCTCTTTTGGCGGCTTCATCTGTGCAGCGGATAAATACGCTCACAACGCCTTCGGATTCCTTTAACGCCTCTGCCGCGCAGTGACCGAGAAAAACTGCCGGATGGCCGGCGGCAAGCTGGCGGATCACAGCCTGTTCTGCGACATAAATATGCCCTTCGTTTGTAAGCAGATCTGATTCGCCAGCCGCTGCCTGGGACAGCATATATACGGAATACAAAATGCTGTTCGTCGCTGTTTCTTCGTACCGTTCTATTTTTTCAACCGGAATCCCGTACTTTCGGGATACCTCTTCCAGAATCTCCCGCCCATAGCAGGGAATCCCTTTTTGGGCAGCTACCTGACAGGCAATCTGTGTCCCGCCGCTGCCATATTCTCTTTCAATTGCAAGATATCTGCATTTCATACTGCACACTCCTTTCTAATCTGAAAACATTCCAAACAGACTTGTATTTTTCATTATTTTGGATATTTTTGCATATTTATCTAAATATTCTGAATATTTTCCTGCATTCTGCAAATCTTTTGAATATTTTCCTGCACTATGCCGGCTCAAACTGGCTGTTATAAAGCTCAGCGTAAAAATCCCCTTTCTGCATCAGCTCTTCATGGCTGCCGCTTTCCAGAATATCCCCGTCCTTTAGAACAAGGATCAGGTCAGCGTTTTTAATCGTCGAAAGCCGGTGCGCGATTACAAAAGAAGTCCGGTTTTCCATCAGCTGGTCCATCGCGGCCTGAATCTGCTGTTCCGTACGGGTATCCACCGAAGATGTCGCTTCGTCTAAAATAAGCATCGGTTTGTCCGCGATCATCGCGCGTGCGATCGTCATCTGCTGCTTCTGCCCCTGGGAAAGACTGACCTGATCGTTTAATACCGTGTCATATCCTTTCGGAAGTGTGCGGATAAAATGATCCAGCCCGACTGCACGGCAGGCATCCCTGATTTTTTCCCCGCTGACATGTTCCG
This sequence comes from uncultured Eubacterium sp., assembly GCA_947653505.1. The sequence continues at coordinate 1,999 of CANTHI010000094.1, read as the reverse complement.
CGCAGTAAACCAGATTTTCGCGTACCGTTCCTTCAAACAGCCACGTATCCTGCAGCACCATGCAAAACTGTTCATGCACCGCTTCCCGCGTCATCTGGCTGACCGGAATCCCGTCTATCCGGATTTCCCCGCCCTGAATCTCGTGAAAACGCATTAAAAGGTTTACAATTGTGGTCTTTCCGGCTCCGGTCGGGCCTACGATTGCAATTTTCTGGCCAGGCTGCGCAGTTGCTGAAAAATCGTGGATTACTGTTTTGTCCGAATCCTCGTATCCGAATGTTACATGCGAAAACTCCACCCTTCCGTCTGCCGTAGCCAGATGCCTGATTTTGCCGCTCTCATCCTCCATCTCCTCAGCTTCCAGAAATTCAAAGACACGCTCGCCGGCTGCCGCTGCTGACTGCAGGGACTGAACCGCCTGCGCAATCTGGGACAGCGGCTGTGTAAAATAACGGACGTACATCATAAAAGCAACAATTACGCCAAAACTGATCCTGCCATCCAGGGCCATCGCCCCGCCCACAACACAGACCGCAACATAACCCAGATTTCCGATAAAGCTCATGACCGGCATCATCAGACCGGACAGGCATTGTGCCCGAAACCCGCTCTCGCAAAGCTTCCGGTTCATCTGGTCAAACACCCGCTGCGCCTCTTCTTCCCCGTTGTAAGCCTTTACCACGGTATGTCCGGTATAGATCTCTTCGATATGCCCATTGATCTCGCCAAGATGTCTCTGCTGGCGGGTAAAATATTTCTGGCTTCTGCCCATAATGGAAAACATCACGACAAATCCCAGAAGACTCGCACCGACCGCGGTCAGCGTCATCCATCCATTGGTTGTAATCATCATGATCAGGCTTCCCAAAAACAGAATCAGGGAGGAAATCAGGTTGCCAATACTCTGGTTTAAAGACTGTCCGATCGTATCCACATCGTTTGTTACCCTTGATAAAATATCTCCGGTAGTCGTACGGTTATAAAACCACATCGGCAGCCGGTTCATCTTACGGGATATATCGGACCGCATCTGTCTGGATACACGCTGGGTAACGGTAGCCATAATAAATCCCTGTACCGCGGAAAGGACATAGCCCAGTCCGTACAGACAGACTAAAAACAGGCCGATATTCCTGATCTTATCCATATCAATGGAAGGAGTGATCAGGGTAAGGACAGATTCCGGCATCTGACAAAACAGTTCCTGCCCGTCTGCTTCATCCATTCCAGCCATCAGCTTTTGCATCACACGCTGGTCATCCACAGAAATGGTAACGCCATCCATCGTCAGATCCCTGGCGGATTGATTCCATGCCACTTCCTGCATGATCTGCTCCAGCTTTTTTGTATCCGGCGCGATTCCCTGCGTGATCGTATCGGTCAGCCTGGACAGCTGGTCCGGACCAGCCAGCGTAAAGACCGTCCCTGCAGCGGCGCACACAATCGCAACGATAAACACTGCCAGATATCTGCGGCAGTATCCAGACAGTTTTTTCCATGTGCCGGTCAGATTTTTCGCCTTTTCATTGGTCATGTTTTTTCTTCTCATTCTGCCAGTTCCTCCTTCGAAAGCTGTGAAAGCGCGATCTGCCTGTAAACCTCACAATGCTTTAGCAATTCCGCATGTCTGCCCATGCCGGCGATTCTGCCCTCATCCAGCACAATAATCTTATCCGCATCGCGAATCGTACCAATCCGCTGCGCCACAATCACGCGGGTCGTATCTTTGCAGGCTTTTTGCAATGCCCTGCGTAAAATCCGGTCCGTTTTATAATCAAGCGCAGAAAAGGAATCATCAAAAATCAGTATTTCCGGCTTTCTTGCGATGGCACGGGCAATGGAAATCCTCTGCTTCTGCCCGCCGGACAGATTTGACCCTCCCTGTGCCACATACGCGTCATAACCGCCTTCCATCTTTTTTACAAACTCATCCGCCTGCGCGGTAATGAAGTGGTAAACTAAAATTGGACACGGAGGGGGTGGAAATTAGACAGGGAAA
>CANTHI010000093.1 GCA_947653505.1 uncultured Eubacterium sp. | reverse complement strand
GCGCTGTCACGGACACCCACTCGCCCTGATAAGTCACCTCAACTACCGTAAGCCCATCCCCCACACCGTCTGAATATAAGTATCCGTACCGCTTTTTTTCAGTTTGGAACGGATATTGCTGATATGCACGTGGATCGTCTTATCTTCCGCCAGATATTCTTCTCCCCAGACATATTCATAGATCATCTGTCTGGAAAACACCTTTTTCGGATGACGCATGAAAAGCTCCAGTATAAGAAACTCATGTTTTGTCAGTCCGACCGGCTCTCCCCCTGCCGTCATCTCCTGCGTATCCGGATTCAGCACCCATGCCCGGTAGACGAGCGCGCGTTCCGGCTGGCACTGCGCAGCTGGCTGATTCCTGCGCCGCAGCTGCACCTGGATCCGCACAAGCAGCTCCGGCAGATCGAACGGTTTGCACAGATAGTCATCCGCCCCTGCCGATAATACTTCCACCTTACTGTCCAGCCCGCTTTTGGCCGACAATACGATCACCGGCGCCTGTCTCGAAAACTGCCCGACCAGCTCCTCCCCGCTAATGCCGGGAAGCATCAGGTCGAGCAGAACGAGATCATACTGCTCCATCGAAAACAGCAGCTTTCCCTCACTGCCGGAATACGCCGGCGTACAAAGATACCCATGATGCCCGAGATAATCCTGTACCATCTGGTTATTTCTGACGTCATCCTCTATGATTAAAATCTTTGGCATGTTGTTCCTCCACTAAAAGCTGTAAACCCATCGTCAGCTACCTTTTCCCTTTGTTTATGCATCATTTGACAGAACTCCTTATGGATGACAATTTTTCTATAAATATTATATCCATGTCTGTCACGTTTTGCAACCATCGCAATCATTTTATGAACTCTGCTCCTGAATCATGGGGCATTTTTATCCAATCCATGCATAGCAAATTTTGTGTACTTGTGGTAGAATATTTGCAAAAAATACAAACTGGAGGAATAATTCATGCAATATAAGTGTAAAGTAACCGTTCTGGACAAAAAATGCTTCAGGGACTATCAGAAAGAATATCTGGCCGATCCGGACTCCGGTGCCTGTCCGTTTTATGAAATTGGAGACGAATTTATTTTTGAACGCTATGGCGGGGAAGATACCTTCTGGCTGGCTGGAGACGGCTCGCAATGCGCCGAAGCCTGGGACTGTATCAGCCGGTATATTTATACCGCGCTGCAGGGCGGCAGTATTATGCGCGGCTGGACAAACGATGAACGGATGATGATTGCCTGCTGCAACGACGGCACCCGCCCTGTCATCTTTAAAATACAAAGACTGGATTATAAAGTTGTTAAAATCCAGGGAATGGCAGGGGAGCGGTGCGCCCTGCGGATTAAAAGATCCCTGGGCTCCATAGCCGGTGTGGATGACGTACAGGTACGGCTCGATAAAGGCTGGGCGGAAGTCTTTATAAAAAAGGACGCGCACGTACCTGACGAAGCGCTGCGCATGGCAGTCGAACAATATGAAAAATATAGTGTGGATGGAATCGACTGACTATCCGTCACGATCCGACGTCTGTTTTTGTCCACAGTGACGCAGCATTCCAAGGAACAGTACAGCACCTGACAGAATATAAAAGCATCTGGCTGCCAGCCATACCGGTTCTATGAAAAACTCCGGCTCTCCGCCCTGCCCTGCTGTCAGCCCCAGGGGACGGCCTGAAAAATATCCGGCACAGAATAAATCCAGCCCCTGATCCAGAACCGCAAACCCTGACGCAAAGACAATCCCCGCAAAAAGATAAGCCATTCCCTGATGCAGCGCTGCCAGCAGATGCCCCATTCCCACCGGGAATAAAAAGCACGAAAGCATAAGCAGGCAGGACGGCAGCAGAAACGCAGCGTAATCATAATACTGGAAGAACCCTCCATAAAAGATAACGGCTTCCGCCACAATCACCAGACAGCAGGCCAGATAACAGACTCCTGCCACAGCTGTGCGGACGGCCAGATGCTGTGCGGCTGTCACAGGCGCCGCCAGGATCAGAATGTCCGCCTGTTTCTGCCGTTTCCCATAATATCCTGCCAGTATGAGCAGTCCTGTAGTCACTGTCACAGGCAGCGTCTTTCCCAGATAAGTACAATAGCTCCATACGGAAAACGGCGCTGTATATGCAATTCCTGTAATAATGTCTGTCGTCAGAATATACCAGGCATAACCCCCGTTGAGCACAAGCAGTATGGGAAACATCCATCCGTACATCATCCGGCGCAGCTCATAATAAAATATTTTTTTCATCATATTAAAATCTCCTCTTCTGCATCCAGCTCAATGTCTGCCGCTGTCAGTCCGCAGTAATCCAGAAAATCCTGATAAGTAAACGGTTCCTCATAAAACAGCTCCCTGTCCGCATACATCTTTTTTAAGATCTGATCCATCTGCTCTTCTCCGCCCACGAGCTGCTGCGCTTTTAAGATCATAAGCGGCATCCGCATATACTGGTTAATGCCGTTGTTTTCCATCACAAGCTCTGTCCGGTATGTTTCCGGAAGCCGGTCCAGATATTGCGGGAAACGGTTGTAGAAGTTCCGTTCCTGATTTTTTACCGCTTTTTTCCATTCATCCACATAATACTGTTTCGCATACATCTCCCCGTACGCTTCCTTTACCAGCCGGTAAGTCGCATAGACGGTCAGTCCTTCCTCTGACCAGAGCTCATCGGACATGTCACACTGCAGTCCGTATCCGCCCCACCACTGATGAATCATCTCGTGAATAAACACCTCCGAAGCGCTCGCGCCTTTGTCTGTATCCCCGAGTGTCATCGGAGAGAGTACATTTTCGTACCATTCCACATAGCCTCCTCCCGCCTGGCCTCCCATCAGCATTCCGCTTACCTGATGCAGCGTTATGATATCATCCTGCGCATATGCAAGCGCGCCATAATGCTTTGTACAATAGTCAAATACAGCCTGAACGGCAGACGGGATATCATACTGCTTCACCGGCTTTTCGTAAGCTTTCCCATATACAAAATGAATCTCATTTCCTGCCGCGGAAAACGTATCGGTCGTATAATTCCCGGCTGCAAAGTCACGGATATATCCCCCGTACCCTGCCTGTTCCATTTTCCACGTTCTCGTACCGTCTGCATGCGTCTCCCACTCTGTCATCGGCATGTGGTCCGTATAAGGCGTCAGATGCCCGGGGATCGTAACCATAAACGTCGGTCCTTTCTCATCCTCAATATTCAGAAACGGGGCGATAGCCTCCCCCGACAATTGGATATAGTCCCAGTCTACCGACAGATCTACAAAAGCTGCCGCAAACGGCCTTCGGATCTGCGGCATCCCGCCGTATACAATGGTCAGCGTCTGGTCCGGTATATCCGGCAGCGTAAAATATGTGGAGCGCACACCGTTCTGGTCGTCATTTTCCGTACGGAAATCAATCTCTGTTTTGCCATAAGTCATCCGCCGGATCTGGTATCCAGGATTGAGCAGCAGTCTGTTTTCCCCGGTATAGGGCTGCCGGATATCGTATTCAGCGGTCGCCCTGATCTGTCCGGACAACGGTTCCGCCCTGAGCGAATACCGCACCGCGTCTGTCTTCATCGCGGGCGCTTCCACAATCGTATTCTCATCCGAAAGCCGCTCCGGTTCCTGATTGATAAACGGCTGGTATGTCCAGAGTCCGGCGCCTGCCAGCAGAAAAACCACAGCCAGCGCCATAAAATAGCATTTCCGCAGACCGAAGATCCACGACCGGAACAGATTTTTTTCGTATCTGCGCATGCAGGCCAGCCCGCACACCCATACGCTGGCCGCAAAGCACAGCCAGATCATACGCGTATAAAGTCCCATCCGCAGGGGCCACCAGCTGATAAATCCATCCGAGTAGCTGATAATCCTCGGATTCAGCCAGCGCATAAAATAGTCATTTTGTGCATAACTGCCCAGTCCAGAGCATACGGGCAGCGCAAAAAGAAGCACTGTCAGTTCCACCCGCCGCGTAATCTGCCAGATTCCTTCTGCTAACAAAACCGCTCCCCACCAGGTCGGCAGCACAAACACCAGAAAATTCGCAATATAAAATGGCGCATGGAACAGATATTCCATTTTCGATGCCGTATATGGCAGATACAGGCAGGCGCACAAAATCGTAGTGGCCGCAGAAACCGTGAGGACCGCAAGCGTCCCTGCCACAGCCAGAACACGCGGCGATGCGGCAGCATCCGCCAGGACCCCCATACCGCTCCGGTGCAGGCGGCCTGCTTCTGTCATCGTAAGGACTGCCCAGATCACCGATCCGCAAAGCGCCGCGGATACAACCGGAACCCTGATATAGATATCAGACATCCCGCTGTTGTATACGGTCACTGCATATCCCACAAGCGGCGTCACGCAGCTTAGCAGCACAGCTGCCCATAACGTCTTTGACAGCAGCAGCCTGCGAAGCTCTGATTTGTATAAGGCAAAAACTCTCATCCCTGTCCCTCCCCTGTCTGTCCGGCTGCTGATGTACTGGCCGGTTGTCTTCTGGCATGGATACAGTACAGATAAGCATCCTCCAGCGTCGGCTCTACAGGCTTTGCCTGTTCCGGCAGCTCCTGTGCCACGATCCGGCACTGTATCCCGCCAGACACACTGACTTTGGATACGATCTGGCAGGTACCTTCGTAATCCGCCATCTGGTTATCGCTGACCCTGTATACGCCTGCGTGACCTGCCGTTTCCTGAATCAGGCCGGAAGGACTGCCGTCATACAAAATCTGTCCGTCATAAATCACAAGGACACGGCTGCATACTGCCTGCACATCCTCGACAATATGCGTGGACAGCAAAATGATTTTATTCTGCGCCATTTCTGAAAAAATATTGCGGAATTTTACCCGCTCTTCCGGATCCAGTCCGACCGTAGGCTCATCCAGAATCAGCAGCTTCGGATCGCCCAGCAGCGCCTGCGCAATTCCTGCCCGCTGACGCTGTCCGCCGGAAAGATTACGGATGCGCACTTTTTTGAATGCTGTCAGATTCGTACGCTCCAGAGCCTTTTCAATCGCCGCTTTCCCCCTGACTCCTTTGAGCGCGGCCATATAATCCAGAAACTGCCAGACCGACAGCTCCTCGTACATGCCATAGCTCTGCGGCAGATAGCCAAGCTGCGCCTTCAGCTGCTTTTCCTGGGACAGCAGGGATCTGCCGTTTAATAAAATTTCACCTCTCGTTGGAATGAGTCCGGCGATCAGAAGCTTCATCAGCGTTGTTTTTCCCGCGCCGTTTGGACCAAGAATGCCAATAAAACCGGGACTTTCCGCATGGATGGAAACATCCTGCAGCGCTTTTTTGCCGGATGGATAGATCATCGTGATGTGTTTCATATCAATATTCATGTTGTAACTCCTTTCACCAGCTTTTGCATATCCATATGCCTGACGCAGTTATCATAGCATATTTTCGCAAAAGCCTGTCTGGAGTTTTTGTGGAGAATCTGCGGATTTTCTGTTAAAAAACGGCATACATCCAGCTGCATCAGACTCTTTGAAATAAAACGCGAAACCGGACCCCGTCCGCCGTATTTTCGATTAGATACGGAATCTTTCCGCTTTCAAAAATCAGCCGTGTCATATACAGTCCCAGACCGCTCCCATGCTCTGCCGTATCGTCCGCACGGTAAAATGCCTCAAAAAGATGCGGCAGATGCTCCTGCGCGATATGCGCCGGCGCATTGACCACGCTAAGCAGAATGCTGCCGCCGTCAGCAGCAAGCGTCACCTGTACCTCCGCGTCCGGCGCAGAATGACCGATCGCATTTCCGATAATATTTCCCACTGCCTTTTTCAAAAGACGCTCCTCCCCACGCACATACAGCTCCTGCTGAATCTCTCCCCGCAGCGTTACCTGTGAGAACTCCGCAAACGCGGCATATTCCTTAAGCAGCGTATCCAGCATCCGCGACAGGCCGACCGGAGCCTGCTCCTTCTGTCCGGACAGATCGATATGGGAAATCATCAGTATTTCCTTTAAAAACTGATTCAGCGACTGCAGGATCTGCGCGCTTCTGGCAAGGTACGTATCATGGTCCTTATATACACCGATTCCGGCACGCATCCCTTCCAGCTGGCCGGTCACTACCGCAATAGGCGTTTTCAGCTCGTGGGAAATTCCGGAAAAAAAGAGCATTCTTCTGCGTTCCCGCTCCTTTTCCAATAAAATCTCATCTTCCAGACTGGCATTTCTCCGCTGCAGCTCCTGCAGCGCCTCATACAGCCTGTCGGACAGCTCGTTGATGCTCCTGGATAACAGTCCGATCCCGTCATCCCGCACATCCGGACAATACCAGCTAAAATCCAGCTTTGCCATACGGCTGGCGATCTGACAGATCCGCATAACCGGACGGGTCGTATAACAGGAAAAAAACCATGCTCCCACAAACGAGAAAAGCATGGCAGACACTGCTACGAAAGGCACACTCCGGCATACCGCATCTGTAATTTCTTTTGTACGGGAAGGATTGTAGCGGACACTCAGCAGATATTCATCCCGCGCATCCACAAATTGAAACGGATACCGCAGGACCAGAGCGGTATCCCCGCCATTCTGTGAATCCCACAGATCCGCAGGCGTATTCCCGCCGTTTTGCGGAAATGCCGTAATCGGAATGCTCTGCCCGCACGCATCGGCCAGACACAAATCCGCGCCTGTTTCTTTTATAAAATCCAGAAATAACGGTCCGCTCTCAGCCCGCGGCGTCTGCCAGAGCTCCTTTACCAGCCGCGGCGTCTGTACTGCCAGCTCCTTTACCGCCCTTTTCTGACCGGCATATGGCAGAAAAAACCAGATACAGCTATATGCACACACACAGACAGCCATCGAAAGAGCCGCCAGCAGCAGAAATGTCTTACACGTCAGTTTTTTTCCCATTCATTTTCCTCCTGCCTGAACCGGTACCCGATTCCCCTGACCGTTTCGATACAGTCACAGCCTGCCAGCTTTTTGCGGATATTTTTCATATGTGTGTCCACGATACGGGTCTCGTCGCTGCTGTCATAGCCCCAGAGCTGTTCGATCAGGGATTTCCTCGTAACGACCCTGCCCGGATTGCGCATCAGCTGATGCAGAATCTCAAATTCCCGCAGCGTCAGCGCCACCGGTTCTCCCGCGGCAGTCACCGTATGCATATTCACATCCATTGCGATCCCGCCAGCGCAAAGCAGCGGTGCCTCCTGCTTCATCGTCCTGCGCAGCACCGCCTCTATTTTTTGTATGAGCAGGGGCATGGATACCGGCTTTGTGATAAATTCATCGATCTGCAGCTGATAACCCCTGATCTGATGCTCCTCACTGCCAAGCGCCGTCAGCATGATGACCGGAATATCACACTTTTCACGTATCAGACGGCAGACCTCATAACCATCCACTTTCGGAAGCATCAGATCCAGAAGAATCAGGTCAGGCGCGCACTGCTTCACCGCTTCCAGCGCCTGCGCGCCATCATCTGCCGCAGATACCGCATAACCTGCGTCGTTTAAAAACTGCACAAGCAGCTCCCGATAATCCGGATGATCTTCCACAATGAGTATTTTTGCCATATGATCCACACCCTTACTGCCGCCCTTCCAGAGCTGCCTGCGTATGCGCGGCGAACAGATCCTGTATCGCCGGAATCTGTCCGAGTCCTTCCAGCACACAGACAGTCTCGTAGCCTTCCTGCTCCAGCACGCGCTTCCACGAGCCTTCCTGCTCCCCCGCGATATCCCTGTAAACATGAAAACCAGCCGAAATCATAAATGGAACGAGCACAACCCTGCGGTAGCCGCCCGATTCTTTCAGCGCCTTTTTTACACATTCCAGCGACAGGCCTGCCCCCGCTTTCACCGTCCCGATAAAATAATCCCTGCAGCCCGCCGCCAGCATCTGCCGCTGCATGGCTGCATACAGATTCCCATCCGCCGTATCCCCGCCGTGCCCGACCAGACAGACCGCCGTACCCGCCGCATGGTAACTGGACATGCGCTCTGTGACCGCTTTCCTGACTGCCTCCAGATCAGCGGCATTTGCTAACAGCGGCTTGGAAATCAAAATCACCAGCCGGCTGAATCTGTGCAAACACTGCTCCACCCAGTCTGCCAGCCGGCTGTACTCCGCCCCGCGCAACAGGCAGACCGGCTGCACCACCAGCGTACGGGTCCCGGACGACGCAGCCTGTCCGATGGCAGCGGTTATTTCCCTGTTATAAGGCTCCTGCCGCCGGCTGAAAAGGGCAGTATAAATACTGCTGCCTGGAAAACGCCGCTGAAAAGCTGTCTCCAGCGCATACAAGGTACGTTTGCTATTTTCATTCCGGCCCGCTGAAATCGCTGCGAGCAGAATTGCCGGCTGTGAGACTGAAGGATTCTGCTGATTCATATTCTTCCTGTTTCTTTTCTATAAAATTTTTATAAAATTTCTATAAGAATTTATATAGAATTTCTATAAAATACTTCTTATAAAAACAATACTGTATTATGAAAAAAGCTGCAAAATATTCTGCGGCGCCATATTGGCCTGCGCCAGCATGCTCTGCCCGGACTGCATCAGTATCCGGTGCATCGAGTTTGTCACGCTTTCTTCCGCCATATCCGCATCCCGCAGCTGACTTTCCGCCGCCTGTGAATTTTCGGTTATGATGTCGTCCACCCTCATGGCGGATTCCAGACGGTTCTGCGTCGCTCCAAAGCCAGAGCGGATCTCGGAAATCCGGTCCAGCGCACTATAAATCTTATCCAGTGATTGTGACGCGGACAAATGGCTGGTGACATCTACCGTCTCCAGATCCAGAATGCCGGTATCGATGGCGCAGAGCCTGATCGGTATGTTATCATACGCCCTGCTGCTGGACTGGATTTTTAATTCCCGGTCACTTGGAATTGCAGCGGAGGAATATCTGGTATTATTAATCGCATTTGCAGGCGTAATTTGCAGCTTCCCCTGTACCTGATCCGAGGGATCCGTACTTGTTGCGCTCATATTTACAGTTGTACCCAAATAGGAAGCAACGACATTGTCTGCCAGATCAGCGATCCTTTGTTCCAGACCTGCCCGTTTCGTTGGATCAAAGCTGTAACTGATCTTCCCTGTCAGTGGATCCGTCGTTTTGATAAACAAATCCGGATCTCTGAACCAGCTTGTTACATTTTCTCCGGCCGACAATGACAGCGAACCGGCTACCGACGATGTTAAAGTTAAAGAGCCGGAATAACTTTGTGACGGTATCGGCCTTCCTGCCTCCAGAGCCTTTCTCACACTTTCGATCCTCGCGTCGAGATTAAAGTTATTAATAATCTGATTTCTGAGTGAAGCCGGACCCGTCGCAGATTCAAACACGAGCTGACCAGGCGGATTCGACGGAACTTGTACGGAAAAAGCAAACTTTCCTGACGCATTCTCCGTAATCGTGCCTGACAAATCCAACGGTCTTTTCGTATCTCCCATCAGCCCCATCTGATACTGTCCGCCATAGTACTTCCAACTATCCGGACTGTTTGTAAGATTAACGCTGACATTACCAGCCGTGGCTGCCGCAATGGAAGTCTGCATATTTGTATTCATCGTCACTGTAATCTCCCAGTCGTTCATTGCATTGATCAGATCCTGCTTACTCGCTTCCGAATCAATCGTAAAATCAAATTTGGCAAATACTTTGGAATCCGTAAAAGAATAATGCTGCAGATTCTTTTCATCCTCAACGATATCCGTCGATGGATTTAACCCACCCTGATTTTCCCACTTAGCATCCGGCAGAGGCGGCGTAAGCATATCCCAGGTCCATGTTTCAAGCACTACTTCTTTAGCCCCTAAATTCTCTGTACCTGGAAGAACCAGCTTGATTTCATTTCCCTGTCCTTTTCCGTCCCATCGCCTGCTTTTTTCGTGGTCTTTC
>CANTHI010000092.1 GCA_947653505.1 uncultured Eubacterium sp. | reverse complement strand
GCCATGACCGTCTGCGTATGGGATTCTGGCAGTCATGGAATCCCGGTTTGCCATCAGCTCTTCATTAATCTGCTCCCTTGTATATTCTGTTCCATAAAGAAATCCTGCCGGCGGTATCCCGCTGCGTTCCTGCTGATTCCAGATACGCTCTACGCGTGTCGTCCCATCTGTATTGCAAAACAGCGGATTGGTGTAGTCAAAATCTGTATCGATAAATCCCATCAATACACCCCTGCCTGTCAGAGATAAATTTGGCTGGTCGCGGACTTTTAAAATACCGCTTTCTCCTAATGCTTCATTGTTAAGCAGGCCAAGACATTTCGGTATCACACTATAAGAAAATTGTCCCCGTTCCAGTTCTCTGCCATTTTCCTCCATCTGGTAATAAATGGAGGAATACTTACTATCCAGCTCCTGAATACAATACTCCCCTTCCGGCAAATCTTCCAAAAACTCGTTGGAAGCGATAAAGTCATAATGATCGTTGGAATAAACTGCATCTTCACAATCCGGCATAAAATTCTCCTGACAATGTTTCATTCTATTTTATCCTATGAAAAAAATGCGGAAAGGTACCGGAAAAGGCATCCCCACAACTATTCTGTAAACACAATGCTTGCATGATGCATCCGGACTTCATTCAGCATCGCCTCTGACGGCTCTACTTTTACTTCCTGCAGCATTCCCTGACTCGCGAATATCATACTGTAAATGTGATGCTCCGGGTTGCCGGAAGAATAATCACGCACCTTTAACTGTGGATTGGAGTGGAATCCATCCAGCTTGTGTGAACGGACCGGAGCCATGCACTGCAGTTCGCTCAATGCGTATGTCGCAAGCTTTTTCCGCTTGCATTTATTTTTTACAACAGCAATGTCCAGTTCATCCGATACAAGCAGATATTCATATTCCCGATACCGGTTTTTAAATGTCGTAAAACTGACCGGAACGAGAATAATACCAATCAGAAAAAACAAAACCTGATACATCGCTCCAAAAAATAAACAGAGCAGTGTTACCAGAATCAGACATATTCTGAGCTGTTTTCCTTTCACATCCTTTTCGTCGTGGACAATAACCTCTGCATATGATTCAGACATATGTTCCTCCTTCTAATTTTCTGCCTTCACAGACATCAGCCTGTTCCAAGATTGCCTATTGACTGTTCCGGCAGGCCACGGACACCCCGCATCGTGATTAAAGGTCCGCCTTTTCCTTCCACATAATCTCCGGTAATCGTAACGATTCCAATGTTGTCATCTTTTGGAATTTCGTACATAATATCGAGCATAAATTCTTCCAGAATTGCCCGCAGGGCTCTGGCTCCTACTTTCTTTTCTTTTGCTTTTTTTGCAATCGCATGTAACGCATCCTCTTCAAATTCCAGCTTTACCTCATCATAATCCAGCAGCTTCTGATACTGTCTGATAATTGCGTTTTTTGGCTCTGCCAGAATCCGCACAAGCATGTCTTCGGTCAGCGCTTCCAGTGCAAACAGAATCGGCAGTCTTCCGATAAACTCCGGTATCATGCCAAACTTGCGGATATCTTCTACTGTAACCTGGGACAGCAGGTTTTCTTCCTTATCATATTTATCTTTTAAATCTGCCTGAAAACCAATCGAAGACGCTTTATTCAGACGTTCTTTAATAATCTCGTCCAAATCCGGAAACGCGCCGCCGCAGATAAATAAAATATCTTTCGTATTTACGGTCGTCATCGGTACCATCGCGTTTTTGCTGCTTGCACCGACTGGAACCTCCACTTCCGCGCCTTCCAGCAGCTTTAGCATTCCCTGCTGGACCGATTCCCCGCTCACATCGCGCTGATGCGTATTTCTTTTTTTTGCTATTTTATCTATCTCATCAATAAAAATAATCCCATGCTCGGCACGGTCCACATCGTTGTCTGCCGCCGCCAGCAGCTTGGATACGACGCTTTCAATATCGTCGCCAATATAGCCGGCTTCTGTCAGTGACGTCGCGTCCGTAATGGCAAGCGGTACATCCAGAAGTCTTGCCAGCGTCTTTACCAGATAAGTCTTCCCCGATCCGGTCGGACCTACCATAAGCATGTTGGATTTTTCAATCTCAATATCGTCTTTCGAATCACTGCTGATCCGTTTATAATGATTATACACCGCTACGGATACTACTTTTTTCGCATGCTCCTGCCCGACGATATAATCATCCAGCTTCGCCTTGATTTTATGCGGCGCAGGAATCGCATGGATATCAAATACCGGTGCCGTCTTTTTTTCCTTTGCCTTTTTCTTTTTGATTTTTGGCGCGTTTGGCATCATATTCTGCAGGTCCGTAAGATTAATCATGCTGATGTTTGGCATTTTTCCATTCATATTCTGCATCGGCCCTAAAATATCGTCCAGCCGGAATCCGGACTGATTCATACCGTCAAAAGTACGCTGCATACAGTCCTGACAGATACAGATGTTATTCGGTATTTTTATCATTCTGCCTGCCGTACTCTCCGGACGGTGGCAGATATAGCAGACCTCTTCATAATCGTCGTTTTTTTCTTCTTTCGACTCATTCAGATCCACTTCCCTAAAATCATGTTCTGACATTATCCTTCCAACTCCAATCCATTTTTCCATCCGGCTTTTTATTCCTGGTGAAGCTTTCGCAAAAGCCAGACTATACTATTATAGAAAAATCCCTACCATTTGGCAACTGATACTGAAAAATTTAATAATAAATTTATATCTGCGTACAGCCGTTCATCTCACCCGTCTCATACATCGTTTCTTCTTCCTGCACACTAAATGTCTCCTGCCGCCTGCGGTCCAGAACACGCAGAAATTTTCCTGCTTCCTCCCACGCTTTTTTGGACTCGACCAGCATCAGCTCTCCCATCTGGAATACATGAAACATTCCTTCATAAATACTGAGCCGGACTTTCACACCAGCTTCTTTTGCTTTTTTTGCCAGTTCTGTGGAATCGCTCAGCAGCATCTCGATCGATCCTACCTGAATCAGCATCGGCGGAAATCCGTCATAAGAGCCAAACAACGGCGAAATATACGGATTTTCCGGATCTTCCTCACCGACATAATCCCGATTGTAAATCATACTTTCCTTTGTATTGCCAAACAACGGATCCAGCGTATAGTTTGTCTCATAAGATTCTCCGCTTGCCGTCAGGTCCGTCCACGGTGACATCAGAATCAGTCCTTCCGGCAGCTCCATTCCATGATCTTTCAGATACAGGCACAGTGCAAGCGCCAGGCCGCCACCAGCCGAATCTCCGGCAATCACAATTTTTCCTGGCTGACAGCCAGACTGCAGCAGCCATTGCCATGCGTCAAGTGCGTCTTCCAGCGCTGCCGGATACGGATTTTCAGGCGCCACCCTGTAATCCGGGGTAAACACATTGATCCCTCCGCCAATTTCATTATACAGCCCGGCAAAAGAACGGTATTTATTACGCATCGCACCGATATAACCGCCACCATGCAGCTGCAGAACCACACGGCTCAGGGACGGATTCTGTGCCAGACTCAGCAGCTCCGCCTTACAATGATCCAGATCAATCTGTGTCAGATGAAAACAGGCCGGACATTTCCAGGGCGGCTCTACCAGATTTTTTCTAATCTCCCCGTTTTGAAGCCTGGGACCTATCAGACGGTCTGCTGTCATACGTGCGATCATATCACGTACAAATGCGGCAAAGATACTGCTTTTTTTCTCTTCCTTTGATACTTCTTTCGATATTCCTTTCGATGCTTCTTTTGATACTTCTTTTGGTAACTCCTGTGATACTGCTTTTGCTAATTCTTCCGGTATTTCCTTTGACAACCCTTTTGATACTTCTTTCACTGATTCTTCTGATACTTCCTTTGGCGTCTCTTTTGGTACTTTCTTTGATAACTCTTTTGATACTTCTTTCGCTGATTCTTCCGATTCTTTCTTTGGTAACTCTTTTGATACTTCTTTCGCTGATTCTTCCGATTCTTTCTTTGGTAACTCTTTTGATACTTCTTTCGCTGGTTCTTCCGATTCTTTCTTTAGTAACTCTTTTGATACTTCTTTCGCTGATTTTATTATTATTTCTTTCGAGGCTTTCCGTTTTACTTCTTCTGCCATGCTTCTTCCTTCCTGAAACTTCCTGACCGTTCATTCCTTTTTATTTAGGAACTGTTCAGAAATACCTTTTAAATTGTGCGCAGCATGTTCCTTTGCTACATCACATGAAATCTCCGTTTCAGCTCATTTCTTGCCCGTCTGCCACCGATAATAAATGTAGCTAAAAACATCACGCTGGAAAACCCAAGTGCGACATAGCTCATGACCGGATGGCGGACCACACCGAACAGGCTGAGCACCACACAGACTCCGCTGCACAAAATCATACAAATCTGAAACAGCAGATAGCTCTGCCAGCTGCGGATATTAATAAACATCGCTGCGATAATCATCACATCCATAATAATCAGTACAAGCGGAATGACATAATCCAGCGACCAGTGCCTGAATCCCAGCACATAATCAATAATTACCAGATCCGCCGCTCCACACGCGACCCCAATCACCACCTTACTGCGATAACCCGCATGCTCATTTGCTATAATATAAAATAAAAAGAGCATCAGATATGCCAGTGCAGCAACTACAATCACACTCCACCACATATCGCTGTCCATAACATAATTCATAACTACCGCCAAAGCCCCCAGCACAATTGCCAGGAACAGCGAAATTCTGGACACCAGCTCCAGCCTGCGTCCTTTCAGACGGATATCCGGATAGCGTTCCTCCTGTCCGCTCTCATCTTCTGCTTCCACAACGCACTGGCAGAGCGGACATACATCTGTCTGATCCATTATCTTTACACCGCAATGCAGACATTTATTCATAATACACCCCGTTGCTTTCTATCGTTACGTCCAGTCCCTCTGCTGCCAGCGTCCGGAAAAAAATCTTTTGCACGACAGGCTTTTCAAACACCGAGCTGAATGTAAACGCCAGCGTCTCTTTATAGGAGCAGATCGTGCCTTTTAACAGCTGCCCTTTACTCATTGCCAGAAAAGAATGGAACATCTCGATATAAGGCTCATACGCATCCTGTACCTTTATATTTCCGATATTCGTCACGGTTGTTGTATTGGCAAGCGCCGACTTTGTATACACGGACCGGATCGCCAGATTTTTAATAATCAGTGGCACTGCACGCATCGCCAGATTTTTTTCATTGGACACATTATAAGAAAAAATATCTTCCAGATTATCTTTGCGGATCTGGCTGCGCAGACTTTCTTTTACCACCCGCAGCACTTCCTCAAATGTATCATTTTCCTTTTCCGGCCAGTATTCCGCAGATACCATCACAAAGAAATTTTTGGTCGTCACCGAGTCAAAATACGGACGCAGATTGACCGGAACCGCTGCACGAATCGGTCTGGCAGCTTTCGCGCCGTGCAGATATCCCTGATAAATGCTCCAGACTACGAGCGACACCAGATATTCATTAATGCTCATCTCATGCCGCCTGCACACTTCTTTCAGCTGCGGAATCTGCAGATATCCATGCATCACGCCAAATTCCTGCGCCCGCAGTCTCGGCGCTTTCATAATATACGCACGTCCGGAACGGTAATTTCTCGCATGACTCTTTTTATAATTCTGCAAAAAGCTGTCTTCCCGGTTCAGGGAAGTTTCCACGCTCAGCCGGTCTCCCTCCTGCTCACGCAGCTTTGGATGTGAAAGCCGCAGATACTGATACGTCAGCTCTTTTAAAAAATTAATCCCGCCCATGCCGTCCGTCAGTACATGGAACACTTCCAGATTAATCCTGCACATATAATAAGTCACACGAAACAGATAACTGTTATTCCGGTTTTGCAGAATATACCGGCACGGATATGTATCTTCTTCGACTACCTCTGGCGCCGGCTTTCCATTCTCCTCAAAATAATACCAGAAAAAGCCCTGCCGCAGACGGACATTAAATCCGTCAAACTTTGGCAGCACCATATCGAGTGCCCTTTGCAGCGTGGAGCCAATTACCGGTTCTTTCAGCACAACGCTGATCCGGTAAACATTTGTCATATCATCTCCGGCAATAACCGGAAACAGATGCGCCGTATTGTCCAGCTTATCCCACTTTGGCTCTCTGGCGCGTCTGGACGCCCTGCGCTTTGGCTTCTGCCCTGTTTGTTCTTTCTGATTGTCTGTTTTATTCCTATCGTTCATAGCATCACTTCGCTTTGTTTGTATTATTTCCTATAAAATAATTTGCCATAAAAAGATAAATTATGCAACTATTTCTTTGAAATTCATGCAAAAAGTAATACATTTTGCTTTCCATCCCCGAAAAATAGCCGTTTCGTGTCATCGGGGGGGGAGTGAAGACAGAAAATTTTTATGGCATCATTCATCAGACCTGCTACACAAAAAGAGCACACATAAAACATGCGTGCTCTTTCTATCTCCTGTATCAGCTATAATCAGACTTTGGAAACATTCCAGACACAACTGCTTAGCAGATTTCCCTGATCCAGCCTTCTGGTGCCTCAATATGTCCCATCTGGATTCCTGTCAGCGTATCATAAAGCTTCTGCGTAACCGGACCCATTTTCTCCATACCGCTTGGCAGGCAGATTTCTTTGCCATGATCTACAATTTTTCCTACTGGTGAAATAACTGCTGCGGTTCCACACAGACCGCATTCTGCAAAGTCTTTCACTTCTTCCAGCGTCACTTTTCTCTGCTCTACTTTCATATCCAGATACTGTTCTGCAACCGTCATCAGGGAACGTCTTGTTATTGACGGCAGGATACTGTCGGACTGTGGTGTCACGATCGTATTGTCTTTTGTTACAAACAGGAAGTTCGCACCGCCGGTTTCTTCGACATATGTTCTTGTACCGGCATCCAGATACATATTTTCGTCATACCCTTCTTCATGCGCCGTTACGATCGGATAAAGGCTCATCGCATAGTTTAATCCGGCCTTAATATCGCCTGTCCCATGCGGAGCCGCACGGTCAAAATCGCTGACACGGATCGTCAGAGGTTTTACGCCGCCCTGAAAATACGGCCCTACCGGAGTTGTAAAAATACGGAACTGATACTCGTCCGCAGGCTTTACGCCAATTACCGCGTTGCTGCCAAACATATAAGGACGGATGTACAAAGTCGCGCCAGAGCCAAACGGCGGTACATAAGCCGCGTTTGCCTTTACCGTCTCTGCGACTGCTTCCACAAATTTATCCTGTGGAAAGACTGGCATGATCAGACGCTTACAGGAATCTTCCATACGCGCCGCATTCAGATCCGGCCGGAATGTTACGATTCTGCCGTCTTTTGTCGTATATGCTTTCAGCCCTTCAAAACAGGTCTGCGCGTACTGCAGGACACATGCACACTCACTGATTGTAATCATATCATCCTCAATAAGTCTGCCTTCCTCCCATGCTCCGTTTTTAAACTCTGCCACAAACCGTTTATCTGTTTTCCGATAATTAAAACCAATATTTGCCCAGTCGATGTTCTTTTTCTCCATTTTCATCATAACCTTCCTTATTTGTGTCAATCCTCTTTAATATTTTCTTGTCTTAGTTTACCTCCATGAACGAATGCTGTCAAGAAGTGAGCATTACTTTTTTTAATTTCAATCAGAATATACGTTACTTTTCATATCGCCCCGAATCGTTACTATGAGCGGCCCCTGGGCCGTGAATAATAACGAATATACACTACCATTCAGATAAGGTATCAGATGCCATACTCTGCCTGGAAATACTTAAAGATACTCTTCGCGATTACAGATTTTAAGATTCTCCAGCACCATCTTAATATCCGGCGTACTCCCTTTATCACAGATCAGAGTCGCATCTTCTGTATCAACAATTATCAGATCTTCCAGCCCTACGGCTGCTATCAGTTTTTTTCCACCCTGAATAATATTGTTTTTGCTGTGAATCGTAATAATATTTCCAGTCACCACATTACCGCTTTCATTTGATTTCTGGATTCGTTCCACTGCCAGCCACGAACCGACGTCATCCCAGCCAAACACACCCGGCAGAATATAAATATTTTGTGCCTTTTCCATAATGCCATAATCAATCGACACCGACTCAAAGTCAGGAAATACTTTTTCCAGTATCATTTCCTGCTGATCCGTCCCAACCGCTGCGCGGATTTTTTCAAGTCCGTCGTACATATCCGGCAGTATTTTTTTGAAATTATCAAGAATCGTAGATACTTTCCAGATAAACATCCCGCTGTTCCACAAATATTCTTCGGTCGTCAGATACTCCTTCGCCGTCTCAATATCCGGTTTTTCAACAAACCGGTCCACAGCGTAGGCATTGCCTTCCGTTTCCTCAGGCCGGAACTTAATATAGCCATAGCCTGTCTCCGGATAATCCGGTGTGATTCCAATCGTTACCAGATTACTGCCTTTTTCCGCAATGGCACACCCGTCTTTTAATACATTTAAATACATTTTATGATACTTAATCAGATGGTCGGATGGCAGCACCATCATCAGGGCGTCTCCATATTTCTGAGCCATATGGATAGCTCCCAGCCCGATACACGGAGCCGTATTTCTTCCAACCGGCTCACACAAAATATTTTCCGGCGGCAGCTGCGGCAGCTGTTCCATGACAAGCTCTTTGTAAGCACGGTTTGTAGAAATAAAAATATCTTCCATCGCAACTAACGGCAGAATCCTTTCTACCGTCAGCTGAATCATCGTCCTTCCATCCTCTGTCAGGGATAAAAACTGTTTTGGCAGACTCTTGCGGCTCTTTGGCCAGAAACGCTCTCCGCGTCCACCCGCCATAATAAGTGCAGTTTTTTTCATAACTGTAACCTCTCTTTGCCTTTTGTTATTTTCTAATCTTTTCTTCCAAATTTTATCTTATTCTTACATATTTCTAATACATACAAATATAAATAAAAGGAAACATTTTTTGTTTTAACCTGAACCACAAGCAGTATTTCAAAAAATAAAAATCCCTGACCAGAATCAGAATCAAAAATCAGCTTCCTTTAAATGCCCAGCATTTGTTTATCATAAAATTGACCGGCACACTGACCAGCAGATTGATGAGCGGAGCAGCGTACTGGGAAATATGCAGCAGATCCACCCAGATCCAGAGCAGCAGCGTATTCAGAAACAAACCAGTAAAAGAATATGATACATAAGTTTTTAGCAGGGCTTTCCAGACGGAACGCCGCTCTCCTTCTTTCAGCACAAAAACAGCTCTGTCATTCCAGTAAAACGACCATAAAACACTCAGCACAAAGCTGACCAGCTGTGCAATAATGTAATCTGTTCCCGCAAACAGCCCGCCTTTTTTCATTCCAGACAGACTCACTATATAAATCAGATAAGAAATCACCGTATTGCTCACGCCTACGATTCCAAATTTTACAAACTGTAAAAAAGCCTCAAATGTCTCATCCGTCAGCTCTCTGCCCAGTATCCGGTATAACATCCGCAGTACAAAATAAATTGTACATACCATCCATTTCCACATACATTTCCAAATCCGACTCATATTCCCTACCTTTTTATGCTGACCAGACTGCTTTCCTGTCAGACCAATACCAGAACTGCTCATCCGCAGCATACGTATCATATCATAAAAACTAATGGAAAACAAGCTGGTATACGCTGTTTCCTGTCATATCCACAGGAAATTGCATTCTGGAAACCGGAACAGTGAAGCAGGGCCGGTTCCTATAGGCGCAAACTTAAGAGCAAATGCAACAATTTACATAAAAATGTTATATTCTGGCTGCGCGGACGCTGGGAGAGGAAATTTGCCCCGTCTGCTGTGACCGCTCCAGAATGCAAGAAGCCCTAAGTATTCTGCTTCCAGTCTGTGGTACCGGACGGGCGCGACACCTGGTTCGCT
>CANTHI010000091.1 GCA_947653505.1 uncultured Eubacterium sp. | reverse complement strand
TTTTTTCATCCTTTCTTTCATCCTCTTACTGTTAATCTGCATCATTGGTACGGCATTTGTTGTAGTACAGGATGTACTGAATCAGGAAAAAGGGATATACAGGCTTACCACCCAGGTGCTGAACCAGGATGGAAAAATTGTATGTGATGGATATGCTGTGATTCAATATCCGGAGGCAGAGAGGGTATCCTGAGAAAATAAGCAGACGTACCAATGATGCAGATTAACAGTAAGAGGATGAAAGAAAGGATGAAAAAAAGTGAAAATTCTGACTGTAGCAGGAGCCAGACCCCAGTTTATCAAAGCGGCGGCAGTCTCCAGGGTCATACGGCAGTACCACACAGAGATTCTGTTGCATACAGGCCAGCATTATGACAAGAATATGTCAGACATATTTTTCAAGGAGCTGCAGATCCCCAGGCCGGATTACCGGCTGGGCACCGGCTCCGGGACACATGCAAAACAGACGGCTGATATGATGACCGGAATTGAACAGGCGCTTATGGAAGTGCAGCCGGATGCGGCGCTCATTTACGGCGATACAAATTCCACGCTTGCAGGGGCACTGGCCGCTTCCAAGATACATGTTCCGGTGATCCATGTGGAGGCGGGGCTCCGGTCATATAACAAACAGATGCCGGAAGAACTGAACCGTATTCTCTCGGACCATGTTTCCAGCCTGCTGTTCTGTCCGACTGATACAGCCGTGGAAAATCTTAAAAAAGAAGGAATTGACAAAGACGTCTATCAGGTAGGCGATGTGATGTGCGATGCTGTCCTGTATTATTCCAAAGAAATGGAGAAGCGGGATAAGGATGAATATTCCGGCCGGCTGCAGGGACTGGTAAAAGAAATACAGCTGCCGCAGCGGTGGTACATGGCAACGATACACCGTGCGGAAAATACAGACAGCGTGGACAAAATAAGGGAGATACTCTCAGCTTTTGAAGAACTGGACGCTCCCGTCCTGTTTCCGGTACACCCGAGAATCAGGGCAATGGTACTGCAGCTGGATCAGGAGTATTCCTACCGGAATATCCTGTTTACGCAGCCTGCAGGGTATCTGACGATGCTCTGGCTGGTCAGGCATGCGGTGAAGGTCGTGACGGATTCGGGCGGACTGCAGAAAGAGGCATATATTCTGGATACGCCGTGCGTCACCGTACGGGACCAGACGGAATGGACAGAGACCCTGCGCGGCGGCCATAACATTTTGTCAAAGCCGGAGAAAAAAGATATTTTATCAAAAGTTTTTGGGACAGAAACTGACTGGAAGCAGAAAGCGGCGTATTACGGGGACGGACATGCCGCGGAAAAAATCTGCGGCATTCTGGAAAAACGGGGAGGGAAATTATGAAATACGCATTGATTGGCTGTGGCCGGATTGCAGTAAATCATGTCAGGGCGGTGCTGGACAATCATCTGGAGTTTGCCGCGGCCTGTGATCTGGATCTTTCAAAGATTGAAATCCTTCTGGATACATGCGGGGTGGAAAACAAAGCAGCGGTAAAACGGTACACGGATTACAGGAGAATGATAGAGGAAAACGATCTGGATCTGGCAGCGGTTGCGACGGACAGCGGCAGCCATGTCAGGATCGCGTCAGACTGTATCGCGCATGGGATTCACTGCCTGATAGAAAAACCGGTTGCCATGAGCATGGCGGATGCAGATGCAATCATCAGGCTTGCAGAAGAAAAAGGCGTCAGGGTATCTGTCTGCCACCAGAACCGTTTTAACCTGGCCGTGCAGGAGCTGCGGGCTGCGCTGGAGGCAGGGAGGTTTGGAAAACTGTCGCATGGTTCCATTCATGTGCGCTGGAACCGGAATAAGGACTATTACACACAGGCTGCATGGCGCGGGAAGTGGACAACGGACGGTGGTACACTTATGAACCAGTGCATACACGGAATCGACCTGCTCCGGTGGATGATGGGGGATGAGGCAGTGGAAGTCTATGGACAGACACGCCGGCAGTTCCATGATTATCTGGAAACCGAGGATGTGGGAATGGCTGTTGTAAAGTTTAAAAACGGGGCAGTGGCAACGATAGAAGGCACGGCAAATGTATATCCGCAGAATCTGGAAGAGACACTGTACCTGTTCGGGGAGACGGGGACTGTAAAGCTGGGCGGAAAATCTGTCAATAACATAGATATATGGCAGTTTGCGGATGAGACTGAAAATGACAAAAGGGCGGCGGGACTGAAAGAAACAGCGGCCAATGTATACGGAAACGGGCATACCAGTCTGTACGCGGATATGATCAGCGCGGTGCAAAACGGCAGAAAACCTTATGTCGACGCCATAGCGGGCAGGAACGCACTTGAACTGGTCCTGGCCATTTACAAAAGCCAGAAGGAAGGCAGGCCGGTGACGCTGCCGCTGGGGGATTTTGGAACAGATGAAATGGCCGGTCTTTTTCGGTAAACAGGGCAGCAGAAGCCGGAAATTTATTACTGACAGGAGGTTTTTATGGATTATTTTGTCCACGAAAGCAGTTTTATAGATGAGAATGTGGAAATAGGGGAAGGGACGAAGATCTGGCATTTCTGCCATATACAAAGCGGGGCAAGAATTGGGAAAAACTGTACGCTGGGGCAGAATGTCAATGTGTCCAATGCTGTCAGAGTCGGGAATGGGTGCAGGGTGCAGAATAATGTATCGTTGTACGAAGGTGTGGAGCTGGAGGATGATGTGTTTTGCGGGCCGTCCTGTGTGTTTACAAATG
Source organism: uncultured Eubacterium sp. (assembly GCA_947653505.1). The sequence continues at coordinate 7,178 of CANTHI010000091.1, read as the reverse complement.
ATCTGACGCCACGGGCAAAATATCCGAAAGGAAGAGCCGGATATCAGAAGACGCTGGTGAAAGAAGGGGCGAGTATCGGGGCGAATGCAACGATTGTATGCGGAAATACAATTGGGAAGTTTGCTATGGTGGCCGCAGGGGCTGTAGTGACGAAGGATGTTCCGGATTATGCACTGGTAGCGGGTGTACCGGCAGTTGTCATTGGAAGTATGGATGAGGAAGGAAACATTAGAGAAAATGGTTAAAGTATGTCATATGACAAGTGCGCATGGAAGGTATGATGTGCGCATATTCCAAAAAGAATGTGTATCGCTTGCCAGGAATGGTTATGAGGTTTTTCTGATTGCTCCCGGAAGCAGTGGAGAAGAACAGGGTGTACATATTGCAGGGTTTGGAGAGAGAGAAGAAAAAAGATGGAAGAGGCTGCTGTTTTCTGCAAACAGGGTGTATCAGCTGGCAAAGAAAATGGACGCTGAGATTTACCATTTCCATGATCCGGAATTGCTCCCTTATGGATATCTTCTAAAGAAAAGTGGAAAAAAGGTCATATTCGATAGTCATGAGAATCTTTTTCATTTCATACAGGATAAAGAGTATATTCCGCCTGCCGCGAGGAAGAACGTCAATAGAATTTTCAGGATGGTTTTAAAATATGTATGCCAGAAATTCGATGCGGTTATCAGCGTGGATCCGCATATATGCAGGGAATATAAACGGATCAATAAAAATACTGTTATGATTACAAATTACCCTGTTTTGAAAACGGGTCTTTGGAAAGGTAATAAGAACCCATCGGGTATAGCGTTTGCGGGAGGAGTGGACCGTCAGTGGAATCATGCCGCAGTGATTAAGGCAATGGAGCAGCTGGATACGAAGACAGTTTATACACTTTGCGGAAAGGCAGACGGACAATATCTGGAACAAATGAAACAGCTGCCCTGCTGGGATCAGGTGGATTTTCGCGGAGAGGTATCACATGAGGAGGCGTTGCAGGTACTGTGCAGCAACAGCATTGGTGTGGCATTATGCGGTTACAGCAAAAATACGAATCAGAAAAAAGGTACTTTGGGAAATACAAAGCTGTTTGAAATGATGATGATGGGACTCCCGGTTATCTGTACACGTTTTGAACTATGGGAAAAAATCATTAATAAATATCATTGCGGCATATGTGTGGACGATCCACAAAGCAGTGAAGAGATTACACACGCAGCTTCATATCTGCTGAATCATCCGCAGGAAGCAGAAAAAATGGGCGGGGGGGGGTATCGGGCTGTTAAAGAAAAATTTAATTGGCTTCATGAGGAAAAAAAGCTGCTGCAATTATATCAGAAGATATAGTGTGCAGTTAGTATGAAGGGCAGGATATGGATAGATTTATGGTTAAAGTCTGTCATATGACAAGCGTACATACAAGGTATGACATTAGAATTTTTCAAAAAGAATGTGTTTCACTTGCGAAAGCTGGTTTTAAAGTTTATCTGGTTGTAAATGATGTATATGGCGACGAGGTGAAAGAGGGGGTCAATATTCTGTCTACGTCCTATAAGACGAAAAACCGTGTTGACAGAATGCTCCATGCTGCCAGAAAAGTATACAAAACAGCATTGCGTGTAAAAGCAGATATTTATCATTTCCATGATCCAGAATTACTGTTATATGGATACAAATTAAAAAAGAAAGGCTATAAAGTTATTTTTGATAGTCACGAGTTTTTAAGCAGGCAGTTAGAATGCAGGGATTATCTGCCGTGTGTTTTAAGGAAAACAGCCAGTTGGTTTTACAGGATGTGTGAGGAATATGTGACTGGTAAAATAGATGCGGTGGTTGTTCCATGTACTTATGATGGAAGAAGCTATTTTGGTGATAAATGCAGGAGAGAAGTGCTTATTAATAATTTACCAAGACAGGAAGAACTTGATAAAGCGGATACCCATTTTAGTGACAGGAAAAGGCAGGCCTGCTATATTGGCGGGTTGACAAAACAAAGAGGTGTATCTGTAATGGCAAGAGTCAGCACGCAGACAGAAGTTCCTATCGCGCTGGCAGGAAAATTTTCTTCAGATGAATTACAAAAAGATATACTTAGCACAAGTACGAATCTCATATATAAAGGAAATTTGCAAAGAGCTGGAATTAAAAAAATATTGAATGAAAGTTATATGGGTATCTGTATTTTACAGGATGAGGGGCAGTACAGGCATTTGGATAATCTGCCCACGAAAGTTTATGAATATATGGGTGCAGGAATGCCTGTTATTATATCTGATTTTCCATATTATAGGAAAATAATACAAACATATCAGTGTGGCAGGTACGTTCATGCTGATAGTGTAGATGATATCGTTTTCAATATAGAATGGCTGTTAAGGCATCCAAAAGAAGCGGAAGAGATGGGGAGAAATGGAAAGAAGATTGTTATGCAGAAATTTAACTGGACGGTAGAGGAAAAGAAATTATTGAAGCTGTATGATGATCTTTTGCAAGAATTAATGGAGAAATCATGTTAACACTGCATGGAGGGAGAACATGGTTGCAATTATAGATTATGGGATAGGGAACATAGGCTCTATATATAATATGCTCAAAAAAATTGGAGAGAACAACATAGTAAGGGCTGCAAATCCTGAGGAATTGTATCATGCAGACAAAATAATACTTCCTGGAGTTGGCGCATATGATATGGCGGTTACTCTGCTGAAAGAAAAGGGGTTTTGGAATATAGTACTGGAAATGGCTATAATGAAAAAGAAACCTTTGCTTGGAATTTGTCTTGGTATGCAGCTTTTAGGGATGTCAAGCGAAGAAGGGAATGAGAAAGGTTTAGAGCTGATTCCTTTTTCCTGCAAAAGATTTTGCCCGGAAGATACGGCTCTGAAAGTACCTCATATGGGCTGGGATTATGTATCTGTAAAAAAAGAAACATGTCCTTTAACAGAAGGAGTCTCAGGTAATTTAAGATTTTATTTTGTACATTCGTATTATGCTGTCTGTGATAATAATGAGAATATTTTGATGACATGCAGATATGGAAAAGAATTTGCAGCGGCAGTACATAAAAACAATATATATGGAACGCAGTTTCATCCGGAAAAAAGCCATAGATTTGGTATGGAATTATTAAGTAATTTTGTAAAGAGGTGCTGATTATGTATCATAGGCCAAGAATTATTCCATGTCTGTTATTAAAAGAACAAGGGCTGGTAAAAACGGTTAAATTTAGCTCCCCGGATTACCTGGGGGATCCGATCAATGCGGTTAAAATATTCAATGAAAAAGAAACTGACGAATTGTGCATACTTGATATTGAAGCATCAAAAGAAGATAAACATCCTGATTTTGATTTTTTGGAAAGTATAGCTTCGGAAGCATTCATGCCGCTGAGTTACGGAGGAGGAATCTCGTGTCTGGAAGATATAAAAAGAATTTTTCACATCGGATTTGAAAAGGTAATATTGAATACCGCTTTTGCCATAAAGCCAGAATTGGTGCGGGAAGCAGCAAAATATGCAGGAAGTCAGAGTATTGTTGTCTCGATAGATGCGAAAAAAAATTTATTTAGGGGTTATTCAGTTTTTATTAAAGGCGGGACTGTAAAAACGGATAAAGAACCACATATTTTAGCACAGATGGCTGATAATTTAGGGGCTGGGGAGATTTTAATCAATTCCATAGACAGGGACGGCACAATGAAAGGATATGATATAGAATTAATAAAAAGCATTACAAATTGCGTAAATGTTCCGGTAATTGCATGTGGAGGCGCTGGAGGGACAGATGATTTGAAGAAAGCATTAACTGAAGGCGGTGCACATGCAGTCGCAGCAGGAAGTATGTTTGTTTATTATGGAAGAAAAAAAGCGGTACTAATTAATACACCAGGCGAACAAGAATTATTTGATAAGGGGATTTTTTGTGATGGGCAGTGAATATAGAATCTGTACACGCTGTATTATGGATACGACAGATCCGGAAATAACATTTGATGAATCCGGAGTATGCTCAAATTGTCATAAGTATGATATTGATGCAGCAATCTATGGATATAAAAAAGGAGAAAGCGAAAAACGGCTAAAAGCATTAACAAAAAAGATGAAGCAGGAAGGAAAAGGAAAAGAATATGATTGTATTCTTGGGATTTCCGGAGGGGTAGACAGTGCGTATATGGCATATATAGCAACGAAACTGAAGTTACGTGTTTTAGCAGTGCATGTAGATGCTGGCTGGAATACAGACGTTGCCGTTGAAAATATTAAAAAAATGTGTGATGGATTAAAATTAGATTTACATACGATTGTAGTGGACTGGTCTGCTGTAAAAGAATTACAAAGGGCGTATATGTTTTCCGGACTTCCCAATCTGGATATTCCGCAGGATCATGTTTTTCTGGCAGCGATGTATCAGTATGCATGTAAATATAAAGTAAAATATATGCTAAACGGCAGTAATTTTGCTACGGAAGGTATTCTTCCTACTGCATGGGAATATGCGGCAGTTGATTTTAGACATATAAAAAGCGTATATAAAAAATGCGGGCGAGGTAAAGCAATATTCAGGAATTATCCGCATTTTGGCCTGCTGAAATACTGCTATTATCAGCATATGACGCAAAGAGTTAATTTATTGAATTATATTCCTTATAGCAAAAAAGAGGCTATGGAAACATTGGAAAAAGAATTTGGTTGGAAATATTACGGTGGAAAACATTTTGAGTCCAGGTTTACAAAGTTTTACCAGTCATATTATTTGCTCGAGAGATTCGGGTATAACAAGAAACGTGCGCATTTATCCAGTCTGATTGTTGGTGGAGAAATGACCAGAGAAGAAGCTCTGAGAGAATTGGAGGATACGTCATCTTATACTAAAGAAGAGATGCTTCAGGATAGGGACTATATATTAAAAAAATTGGATATATCATTGGATGAGTGGAATGAGATTATGATTTCTCCTAAGAAAAATGAAAATGATTATGCAAATAGCAAACATATGTTAGAACTGTTTGTTCGTATCAAAAGACTTTTGTATATCAGAAAGAAGAAGGATTTGAAATGAATATTTTGGTTATTGCTCATTATCAGGATGACGGAAGCCCATATGTCAGTTTTGTCCACAGTCAGGTAATGGAATATGTCAGACAGGGTCATCATGTGATTGTAGTAGTTCCGACAACTTTTGGAAAGAGATATAAGCATTTACGAGGCCGTAAACATGTAATTTGTGATAAAGTTCCGATTTATTATATAGATAGTTTTTCTTTTTCCAATTATGGAAAATATAATCTGAATAATTTTTTCTGCTTTGCAGCAGTTGATGCATTCATCAAAAAAATATTATTCAAACATTCTATAGACATGATACATGCCCATACAATTATATTTGATGGGTATATAGCGGTTAAAATAAAAGAAAAATACCATATACCTGTAGTGATAACGAGTCATGGCTCAGAAGTTGATTGTGGAAAGGAAGATTATTATATAAACATATGTAAAAAAGCAGATTGTATAGTGGCAGTTAGTACAAAGCTGAAGAAAATTCTAATGGATTTATGTCCTTCTCTGAGAATATCTGTTATTATGAATGGCTTTCATCAGTTATCAGTACCTATTGACTCAAAAAAACCATATACAGTTATCCAGGTGGGGAGTTTGCTGGAGAATAAAAAGACAGATTTGACAATTTTAGCATTTGCAAAAATATTAGAAAAGTATCCACAAGCGAGATTGGAAATCATTGGAGAAGGAATAGAGGAAGAAAGATTAAAGAAATTGTGCAAAGATCTGAATATTGAAAACTTTGTCAGTTTTTGTGGATATTTAAAAAATAATGAGGTGCTGAAACATATGGCTGCAAGTACAGTTTTTATCATGCCAAGTGTAGATGAGGGTTTTGGTATAGTATATATAGAGGCGATGTCTCAGAAATGTGTCACAATTGGAACAAGTGGAGAAGGAATTGGAGATATTATTGAGGATGGTGTAAATGGATTTTTGATCCAGCCTGACAATTTGGATGATATAGTCCGTATTATTTCGAAATGCTTTGAATCTCCGGAATACTGCTGTGAAATTGCAAATAATGGATTTCTGTCAGTGCAGGATTGTACGTGGGAAAACAATGCAAAAAAATATATACAGATTTTTGAAAAGATTATCAGTAAAAATTCGTAACAGAGCAGACAACTGACTGCCAGTATATCATATGAATGGATGATCTGATTGATACGTGCTTGAAAGGATTTTATATGAAAATATATACATTAACTTTTTGTAATACAACGAATGTGGGAGCATCCCTTCAGGAGTATGCTCTTCAGAAATATTTACAATTAAAAGGGCACGAAGTGACGGTGGTGAATTATATTCCTCCGATTATGGCGAAAAGCCAGTCTGTTTGGGGAGATTTTTTTGAAAATAGAACTGCGCTCATATTTTTAAAAGGTATGGTTTTATTTCCAGTTAATATGTACAAAAAAATAAAATACATACGATTTTCAAATAAATATGTGAATTTGTCTCCGGTTTGTAAGAATACTTCCGATATAGAAAAATTAGTTCAGCCAGATATGTATATTGTTGGCAGTGATCAGGTATGGAATGATGAATTAGTCTGTTGGGCAGACGGATTTTTTTTGAATTTTCGTACATCTGCACAAAAGGTGTCTTATGCGGCGAGTGCTGGAAAGGATATATTTTCAAAAAAATATTTATATCAGTTAAAAAAGAAAATAGGTAATTATAGCGGGGTATCTGTGCGGGAAGAAGCCCTGCAGAAAGCATTGACAGATGCTGGCATGCAGGAAGTAAAACAGGTTTTGGATCCGGTTTTCTTACTGTCTAAGAAACATTATGAAGTTATGCTCGTAAAGCCCCGGATTCATGATTATATACTGCTGTACGAAGCAGAAGTAAATAAAAACTGCATATTGATTGCCAGAATCCTGGCAAAGCAGTTTCATTTAAAAATAGTGCAGATCAACCGTATAAACAATAAATATCATGTGGACAGGCTGTATCCGTGTGTATCGCCAACAGAATTTTTAGGATTGGTAAAATATGCAGACTATATTGTAACAAATTCGTTTCATGCGGTAGCATTTTCTTTGATTTTTGAAAAGCAGTTTTGGCCTATAAAATTAGAGGAACGTTTTTCTCGTTTGGAAAGCATTCTAAAAGCAG
>CANTHI010000090.1 GCA_947653505.1 uncultured Eubacterium sp. | reverse complement strand
AATTTTCTCTCCCAGCGTCCGCGCAGCTAAAAAATAACATTTTTATGTAAATTGTCGCATATTCCGCTTAAGTTCACTCCAAAGATTTTCTGCTTGCACCCGCTAAGCGCCTGTGCTATAATAGTTTAAAATTTACAGAATGAATTGCCGCCGGGTAAAGCTGACTCCCATTCCATTAGGCCTTAGAAGGAAGAGAAGGAATGTGAAGCAGCTTTTTTTATTGCCGTACCGGCCCCATTCTGTCACAAAAAATACAATACATTTACAGGGAGGAATTACGATGTTTCGTGAAATGAGAAGAAAAAACCAGATGCTGTCCGATGAAGCATGTCTCGCGATTTTAAAAGAAAGTACCTCAGGTGTTCTGGCCGTCTCAGGGGATGACGGCTATCCTTATGCCGTACCGCTCAGCTATGTATACGAAAACGGCAGCATTTATTTTCACTGTGCGCTTTGCGGACACAAGCTGGATGCTGTGAGAAAAAATGAGAAAGCTTCTTTCTGCATTATTGCAAAAGATCAGGTTGTACCGGAAAAATACACTACTTACTATCAGAGTATCATCGCTTTTGGAAAGATCCGGATCCCTGAATCCGAAACGGAAAAACGGGAAGCACTTGAAAAACTGGCACAGAAATATGCACCAGACATTCCTTTGAAGCAGCAATATGCAGAAATTGACCGGTTCTTTGATTCCTGCCAGATCCTGGAGCTTAAGATCGGACATCTTACAGGAAAACAGGCAAAAGAGCTGGCCGCAGGAGATAAACCGGCTGCAAAAATGAAAGTCTGAGGTATCTTTATGAAAAAAACAGACTGTCTTCATGAGTTTATCCGGTATACTTCCATGAATGTACTGGGAATGCTTGGATTATCCTGCTATATACTGGCGGATACGTATTTTATTTCCAAAGGAACCGGGGCGGACGGGCTGACCGCCTTGAATCTTGCCATTCCCTTCTACAGCTTTATACACGGCAGCGGGCTGATGATCGGTATGGGCGGCGGCGCCAGATATGTGATCCGCAAAAGCTCCGGCAGGACTTCGGAAACAAACGGACTTTTTACAAATGCCATGATGGCAGCTGCTGTGCTTGCAGTCATCTATGTATGCACGGGTCTGTTTTTAACAGAAAAAATCGTAACGCTGACAGGCGCCGATGCATCGGTATCCGGGATGACCACCATTTATCTGAGAATGATCCTGCTGTTTTCTCCGGCATTTTTGCTGAACAATGTACTGTTATGCTTTGTCCGAAACGATGGTGCGCCACAGCTGTCCATGCGCGCGATGCTGGGAGGCAGTCTGTCCAATGTAGCTTTGGATTATATTCTGATCTTCCCCTGTGGGATGGGAATGACCGGAGCAGTCACCGCTACCTGTCTGGCTCCACTGATCAGCCTTTTCCTGCTGCTGCCGCATCTGCTGAAAAAGAACAACCAGTTTCACCTTACCAGATGCAGGCCCCGTGCAGAATGGCTCTGCGCAATCATTGCCAGCGGGATCCCGTCGCTTGTTACCGAGGTTTCTTCCGGTATTGTCATGATCGTGTTTAACCTTCTTATTTTAAATCTGGCAGGAAATACAGGCGTAGCGGCATATGGCATTATCGCCAATCTCTCCCTTGTCGTTATAGCAATATATAACGGCATTGCACAGGGAATGCAGCCGGTAGCAGGCAGATATTTTGGCAAAGGAGACTGTAACAGCGTACGTGCTATATTGGGATATGCCATGACTGCCATGCTGGTGTGTTCCATTCTGATCTATGCAGGAACATTTTTCTTCGCCCCGCAGATCAGCAGCATTTTTAACAAAGATCAAAATGAAACACTCCAGCGTATTGCAGTCAGAGGACTAAAACTGTATTTTACCGCATGTCCGTTTGCCGGATGTAATATTGTCCTGTCTGCCCTTTTTACCTCGGTTGCCTGCCCGCTGCCAGCAAATATCATTTCCGTGTTACGGGGATTTGTAATCATTCTGCCACTGGCATTTCTTTTTTCATCTGTATGGGGAATGACCGGAATCTGGTGCGTATTTCCCTGTACAGAGCTGATTGTGGCCGTAGCTGCACTGTTGTTTTATGCCAGAAAGGGTGTCTGCCTGCGGTAGGAATCAGAAACTGCCACCCATCCTGATCCTATTCGTGGCTGCCATGATGCCCCTGCCTGCGTCTGTGCTGATGTTCCTGCTGCTCTGCATCCTGAGGCTGGTCTGCTGCCGGATCTGACGGCTGCCCGGTATCTGTCTCTGAATCTGACGGCTGGTCTGCTGCCGGATCTGACGGCTGCCCGGTATCTGTCTCTGAATCTGACGGCTGGTCTGCTGCCGGATCTGACGGCTGCGTTCCGGCATCCTGTTCCGTCTGTGCCGTACCTGCTTCGTCTGTATTCCCGCAGCTTCCGTGTCCATGCCCGCTTTCATGCGCAGAGCCGCTTCCATGCTCGTGCTCCAGTATCTGGCTGTGAATCTGTGACATACTCATGTTTTTGCACTGCTCGATCGTTACGCTGGCATCATATTGTACCAGCTTAAGATAAGCCGAATACTTTCCGACGGACAGACCGTTGTCATGCGCTTTGGCTGCAGTATCCACGTCCACGCTGACACTGCGTGTCCCATGCCCGATATATCTGCAGCAGCTTTCCACACCTGTCCGCAGAGCCGTTTTGCTGCTGTCGGCGGCAACGGTGAGTACGAGCTCTTCATCAGCGTTCAGATACTGCAGCATCTGAACACTATTTGCAATTATATCAATGGCCTGTATATAATTCTTTCCTTTCAGCCGCAGATCTTTGAGCAGCGCATCGCCCTGCGTGTTATACGCCGTTACGAAAACCACACGGTCCAGACGGTTTAGCGCCAGCTCCACGGATGGATTGATGTCAATGCTCACATACGAAACAGGCGTGAAAAGCCATGCATAACCGCCGGCTCCAAATAGAAACACGGCTATTGTATAGACAATCGCGAGTACCCTGCGGGCTGACCCCGGGAATAAAGACCATTTTTTCCGGCGTTTTTCCTGTAAGAACTGCATGGTAGACTGCTTCAGCGTAGGATCTGCTTTTACATTCTCAAATGCGTCTTGTATCTTATTCGCCAATGCCATCACCTCCGAGTTCTTTTTTCAGTATCCCCCGTCCTCTGGAAAGCAGAGAATACACGGTATTTTCCTTCTTGCCGAGTATTGCTCCGATCTCCGATGCGGTATACCCTTCATAATAATGCAGATATATCACATCTTTATACTGTCTGGGCAGGGCCAGTACTGCTTCCAAAACCTTTCGATGGTCATCCGGCAGTTCCGCTTCCAGCTCTGCGACTGCCTGCAGCGGGACCATATTCCGCCGGAAAAAGCTTTTCAAAAAATCCTTGCATTCATTAATCGCCACACGCAAAAGCCATGCTTTTTCATGCTCCGCATCGCAAAAAGCTTCATCATGCAGCATATATTTTAAAAACACATTCTGAAATACATCTTCCGTATCTGCCTGATTTTTCAGATGATAAAAGCAAATGCGCCGTATCATATCTGCATACGCTGCTACGGCATAATTTACCTCTGCTTCACTTCGCATCTGCATATTCCCCCTGCTTTATCTGTAAGACAAAAACCAGTCCGTAAATCGCAAAATCCCTGTCTCAAGCGGCGTATCCGGCCGGAAATCAAAATCCTCCTCCAGATCTGTAATATCTGCATAGGTCTGATAGACGTCCCCAGGCTGCATTGGAAGAAACTCCTTTTGCGCAGTTTTCCCAAGACAGCGCTCCAGCGTTTCAATAAAATCCATCAGCCTGACCGGATGATTGTTTCCGATATTGTACACTTTGTGACGGACTCCGTCTGTTTCCAGCGGAGGATTTGGCAGAATATTGGAAATCCCCTTTACGATATCATCCACATATGTAAAATCACGCATCATGTCTCCGTGATTATATACCTGGATCGTCTCACCCCGCATGATCTTTTCCGCAAATTTAAAGTACGCCATATCCGGCCTGCCCATCGGCCCATATACTGTAAAAAAACGCAGTCCTGTTGCCGGAATCGCATAGAGTCTGCTGTAACAGTACGCCATCAGCTCATTGGATTTTTTCGTCGCCGCATACAGACTGACCGGCTGGTCGGTCTGATCGTCTGTGGAAAACGGCACTTTTTTATTTGCGCCATACACAGAACTGGAAGACGCATAGACCAGATGTTTTACCGGATAATGCCTGCAGCATTCGAGAACATTAAAAAATCCAAGAATATTTGACTGTATATAAGAGTCCGGATGATCAATACTATAGCGTACGCCTGCCTGCGCCGCCAGATTGACTACGATATCCGGCTGTTCCTTTTCAAAAATCTGCTCCAGTGCCGGCCGGTCAGACAAATCTTCCTGTACAAACCGGAAACGTTCTGACTGTCTGAGCATCCCTAAACGGGTCTCCTTTAAAGATACCGCATAATAAGGATTCAGGTTGTCCAGTCCGGTCACTGTACATCCATAATCCAAAAGTGCCCTGCTTAAATGATACCCGATGAATCCGGCACTGCCGGTTACGAGAATCTTTGTGGATGGATCTAATTTTTTATAATCTTTACGCATAATCTGCTGCTCCTGTCTGGTGGATCGTTCTATTCGTGATAGTTAGGATTTTAACATATCTGCAGCTGTATCGCAATACAATTTCGTGATAAGCGTGCGGACTGTGTATTGGGGAACCAAAACAAGGAAGCAGAGCCTGTTCCTTTTCCAGAATGTAAGAAGCTCCAGGTATTCTGCATTTACTCTGTGGTACCGGATGGGCGCGACAGCCAGAAACCAGAGTGGGATCCCACGTGCTGAAGCTTCCGCTTCTGCGCTTTTTGATGTCCCAGGCGGTCTGATTGCTGATCCCTGGACTGGCGCTTTAAATTATGGGGAAAGAACCCGTACGACTGCGTATTATCAGGGTGATTCCTGATGACGGCACTGCCGGATATGTATAGTTAGTACAACATTATGGAACCCCGGAAGACTTCCGCCCTCCGGGGTTCCTGATTCCTGACGCAATTTTATTTTTCTTAATCCCATTCTATATCACTATCTTTTATATACTCTCCATTATCCATTCTCTTTTCAGCGGCTTTCAGCCTCTCCCTTTCTTCACAGGTTAATTTCGTAAAGTCCGGGTCCCATGCAAGCACCAGCCTTTTAATAAACTGGCTTGCAAATTCCTGTTCGCTTTCCGGAAGCATTTCCAACATTTTTACTGATTCCCTGACTATCTGTGTCATATTTCTTTCCTCCATTTTTATTTATAAATATCCCCACGGTTTCCTATCTCCATAATAACCAATATTTCCACTTCCCCTTCTTGTGTATATCTGTAAATAACACGGTATTTTCCGACCCTCAGCCGCTGTCTGCCGTCTTTATAGCCCTGCAACGGCTTAATATCTCCTTTCGGCGGTTTTTGTGTTAACCCCCGGATTGCTTCCAAAATTGAGATTCTTAATTTCTGCGGAAGACCCTTTAAGAATTTCACAGCAGCCTTATCAAATCTTATTTCCATACTTGCATAACGCCCCCCTCATTCCTCTTTCTGCATCAGTTCTTTTCCTGTATCCCGCATATACTTTTCTTCTACCGCCGTAACGATATACTCATTCCGTGACATTCCCTACTCTTTTGCGGCTTCTTCCAGCCTTACCTTCATTCCTTTTGGCAATATCATTTCTGCACGGTCATAGTGCTTTCTTGTGTATTCATTTTTTGCTTTTGTCGCCGCCGGTCCTCTTGGAACTGTCCATTTTTTCTTATCCTCTGCTTGTTCTGACATTTTCTAATCTCCCTAAATACGATACTCTTTGCATTATAATAACATATCTTCTTCTTTTACGTAAGTATATATATGCACAAATATTTCCCATGCATTGTATAACATCCCATATTTATGATACAATATCCCGGAACACATCATCATCTGCTGTCCGGGCACCCCGGAAGAACATCCCGCCAGCAACATCCCAGACTGCAGACCAGCAAAAAGGAGCCTGCCATGAGAATCACCGGAATTATTGCCGAATACAACCCGTTTCACAACGGTCATGCCTTTCAGCTTGCGCAGGCAAAAACGGAAACGGACGCGGACTATGTTGTCATCATTATGAGCGGAAATTTTGTGCAGCGGGGCGCGCCTGCCCTGCTGGATAAATTCGTGCGCGCAAAAATGGCTCTTCTGGAAGGAGCTGATCTGGTAATCGAGCTGCCCGCACTCTGGTCCTGTGCGAGTGCGGAATATTTTGCGGGCGCAGGCATTGCCCTGCTCAGCCAGCTTGGCTGTATCGATACGCTCTGCTATGGCTGCGAGACGCCTTCTCCCGGCGTGTTTTCAAAAATATGTGAGATTTTAACAGACGAGCCTCCTTTATACCGGCAGCTGCTGTCTGACCGTTTAAGAGCCGGCTGTGGCTTTGCCCGTGCCAGAGCAGACGCCCTGCTGGCGCTTCTGCCAGAGTCTGCTGTTTCTAACGCTGCAGCGGTTTTAAAGCATCCGAATAATATCCTTGCGCTGGAATATCACAAAGCTGCAGCGCTGGAATCGTTTCAAAACCACACCACCGCCATCCGGATGCATCCAATCCTGCGGCAGGGACAGGGCTATCATTCCAGCCTGCTGCAGGATTCCATGTCATCTGCCTCTGCCATCCGTCAGTTTCTGGCCGGACATCCGCCTGAACCGGAATACAGCCGCACGCTTTTTCATGTCATACCGGACGGGGCCCGCAGACTGCTTTTGGACTATGAAGCCTGTTATCCGTTTTTATATGAAAACGACTGCTCACAGATGCTGCATTACTGTCTGTTAAAAAACGCCGCAGATGGTTTTTCTGCGTATGCGGACTGTACACCAGAGCTTTCGAACCGGATTTGCCATCATCTTTACGACTATACCGGATTTACGGATTTTTGTACCCATTTAAAATCAAAAGATCTGGCTTATACAAGAATCAGCCGTGTCCTTTTGCACATCCTGCTGGATATCAGGCAGGACAGCTACACATACTGGCGCAGCCGGTCGTATGTACCTTATGCAAGAATCCTCGGCTTTCGCAAAGAATCACAGGCGCTTTTAAAACACCTGAAAAAACATACATCCATTCCGCTGCTTACACGTGCAGCCGGGGCTGAAAAAATACTGCGTCAGCCGGATGCAGCTGCCTTTTTCCAGAACCATCTGCTTACAGATGCGATATATCGTGCTCTGATTTTAGAAAAAGGCGGCCGCAAAATCAAAAATGAATACCAGCAGCAGCTGGTCGTGCTCTGAATAAGGAACTGCATAAAATAATGAAAGATCAGCTGCAGACAGTCTTTTTACGGAAGATATCCTGACACATCCGGCACCCCACTCCCAGGCGTTACGCGTATCTGTCCGGAATGCATGGTGTACTTTGTAATACCGCTGTATGATTTTATTGCTGCCGCCGCTTCCTCTCCCGGATGCCCGTAGGTATTTTTTTCGGCACAGGATATGACCGAAACAGAAGGCTTTAATGCAGCTAACAGCTCCTTCGCATTGGAACCGTCCGAACCGTGATGCGCCGCTTTATACAATGTAACCGGACCCGGATTTTTTTCTGCCAGCAGCATCTGCTCTTCTTTTTTGGAGATGTCTCCGGAAAACAGACCTCTGAATCCGTTCTCTTCATACAGCAGTACCAGACTCTGCGCATTCCGGTCAGAAGAGAGCTGTCCTCCGGCAGGCGCCAGACACCGGAAACACGATTGCTGCGCACGCAGAACATCTCCTTTTTTCAGATACCGGATCCGGATACCGGTTCCGGACAGGCGCTCCATCACCCTGTCATACGCTTCATCCCGTACAACTCCTTCCGCCAGTACAACCTCCCCAACCGGATATCCGCTCTGTACGGCCTCCAGAAAACCGCTGACATGATCCTGATCCAGATGGGAAAGGAACCAGTAATCAATTCCAGACGCTCCACGGGACTTTAAAAACGGCAGAATCCGGTAAGTGCCGGCCTGTTTCACATCCGTGCTCCCGCCATCAATCATCACATGCTGTCCATCTCCCGTATGAATATAAATGCCATCCCCCTGTCCGACATCTAAAATCACCACTTCCGCCTGTCCGGCAGACGGCAGCAGCAACAGCGCAAGACAGGCCGCAAAGCCCGCCACGACAGTCCATCGGCGCCGAATACTCTGACTGTCAGATACAGACTCTGCCTGTGTCCGCCGCCATCCCGACACTGCCAGTATACTCCCTGCCAGAATCAGATAATAACCTGCGATCTGCCAGATCTCTGGCCGTCCTGACAGATACACAGCGCCCGGCATACGCAGGCACAGTTCTCCGGCCTTTGTAAAATATCCAAGAAACAGCGTGCATCCATCCAGCAGCAGCCCGGAAAGCACGCCGCCAGACATAGCCAGTCCGGCCACGGACATCCCACCTGCCAGTCCGGATATGCCTCCCGCCAGTCCTAAAAACAGCACGAGGCTCATAAACGGCAGCACAAACAGATTCAGAAGCATGGAATATACCGGAATCTCAAAATAATACCATGCTGTCAGTGGAAGCGTCAGCATCTGGATACAAAGACTTACCAGGGCGGTCTCAGCCAGCCTGTATCGCGGACGGAAAATCTGACAGATTTCGTTTCCAAGCAGCACGCCCGCTACTGCCAGAAATGAAAACTGAAAGCCTGCCAGAAACAGACAGCACGGGTTCTGCAGCAGAATCCAGCCTGCCGCCACGGCCAGCGCAGTCAGGCTGTCATAAGCCCTGCCACAGCACGCGGCTGCCAGCTGTATTCCAAACATCACTACCGCACGCAGTGTCGAAGTCCCAAATCCGGTCATCACGCCAAATGGCAGCAGCAGCCCCATCGAGACTGCCGATGATACCGGATAGGAAATCCCGCCACGGCGCAGCAGGCGGAATACCGCAGCTCCCAGTATCGAAATATGCAGTCCGGAAATCGCCAGAATATGCGCAATCCCACTCTGTCTGTATAGCCTGCCTGTTTCTTCCAAAAGCAGGGATTTTTCACCTGTCAGCATGGCGCACAGCGCACCTGCCTCTTCCTTTGGCATACCAGACTCATAGATACGGATCAGACGCTGGCGCAGTCCGTACAAAAACTCCCGCAGATGGCCGGTATCCGCATCCGCGACCTGAAAGGCATTCTGATCTGCATAAACCTGAAATGCATACCCCTGATTCTGATAATAGGATCGTGCATCAAAATTCCCGTCATTACGGGCTTCGTGAAAAAGCTGAATCGTTCCTGAAGCAACAATGATATTCCCGATCACTGGCTGTACCGCCTGCTGACCGGTATATAAAATGACATCCCCGCAGGAACGAACGTCCTGCGAAGCTTTCCGATAACTGTCTGTCAGGCAGACAGTCCATGAAATGTTTCCATCCTGTGTCTGTTTCAACTGTTTTTTTACTATACGGCCCTGTATGACTGTTTTTTGTCCATCTGTAAGATCTGCCGTCCAAAGCTCCATCTTTTCAGACACGGCATACATCCGGAGTATTCCGGCAGTAAACGCCAGAAAAAGCAGCACTGCCTGCCGCAGCTTTTTCTGCCAGACCGGCTCCCTGTGGATACAGATCCGGATCATTCCTGCCGCCGCGCCGGCCAGAAGAATGAGCGCCAGTCCCCGCCGGCCTGTTGCTGCCTGCTGGTATCCGGCCATCTCTTTTCCTGCCAGTATTCCGGATATGAACAATATTACAGTCTGACAGGGATATCTTTTTATCACCTGTCTTAGCTTCCTCCCTCCTTCGACGTATTTTCAACATCCTCGACAACAACCGCTTTGCTCTTTCTGGAGCTCACATACCGGTTGTCCTTCTCATACATCCGGGACAGTTCAAAGCTATCCCGGTACTTTCCGCTTGTATCACCATTGATGGAAATCTGCACCCGTTCAATATGGTCCAAAGCCACCAGCGGCCATATCTATTTTAACGGACAGGATATCGACGCCAAAGAT
>CANTHI010000089.1 GCA_947653505.1 uncultured Eubacterium sp. | reverse complement strand
GCCAATCATATCCGCCACCCGGTAAATGTCAGATGTAAATGAACATACGATGCGGATATGATTGGCAGGCAGAACGACCTGACGGTTGTTTCTGTAAAGGATTATATCAGACATCCAAAGGAAAGCGGTTATAAGAGCTACCATATGCTTGTTACGGTGCCAGTGTTCTTATCTGACCGTGTCGTAAATACAAGAACGGAGATTCAGATTCGAACGATGGCGATGGATTTCTGGGCAAGTCTGGAGCATAAGATTTATTACAAGTTTGAAGGAAATGCACCAGAATATATCAGCCGGGATTTACGGGAATGCTCCGATATTGTATCGCAGCTGGATGCAAAGATGCTTTCGCTGAACAATGCGATATTGATAGCAAAAGAAAAGCAGGCAAAGATCCATAGTGCTTAGGCAGGATATTTTCATACAGATGATACAGACAGCAGGGATGATGCCATCGCTGCTGTCTGTTTTTTATGACAGAGTATGAAAAACGCAGAGTCAGATAAAAAAAGAAAAGCCGTAAATCCTTGTTAAAACAAAGACCTACGACAATTCATAAGAGCGATAGACGGGGCTCGAACCCGCGGTCTCGACCTTGGCAAGGTCGCGCGTTACCAACTACGCCACTATCGCGTTTTGTTTGTGCTTGTTCCTCGTGAACACAATAGATACTATAAACGATTGGGGGAAAAATGTCAATAGGGAAATGAAAAAAATTTAAATTTTTTGTGGGACTGGTGTAACACATTATTTGAACTGTTACTGGTTTCTTTCTCTGACCCGTGAGATAGTGCTCCATCCGGCCAGAGATCAGAGTTTATTACAGCCTGATTCATGCCATTGCTGCGTTAAAATTTCTAGTCGATGGAAACCACATCGTCGTTGAAATTTTGCCTTGCACTGACGTGAATCAGTCAGCACTAAACTCTAATTTTTATCCGGATGGAACACTGGCATTTGTTTTCACAACTGTCATAGCAACTGCAAATGGCCGTTTTCTATACGCTCTGAAGCTGTGTCGCTTATTCAGTTTTGATTGTAATTCTGATTGTTAAGGTAAATATAAATTTTTACACATTCTTCAATTTTGGATAGACAGTAATATCAGGCTGTTTTGTTTCATGTTCTCCAATAATTTTCTCCATCCAGATCATGTTGTACCAACGGTCAAATTTATACCCACATTTATGAAATTCGCCAACTTTCTCAAAGCCCATATGTGTATGAAAATCTGCACTGTTAGTTGTCAGGTATTCATCATCATGCTCAGGATACCCAATACATGCGTATAAGTTTAGAATGCCCATATCATATAAGGATTTTTCCAATGCCTCATAAATAGTTCTGCCCATACCGCATTTCTGTGCATTGCGGTCAAGGTATACCGTCATTTCACATGACCAGTCATAGGCAGCTCTGCCGACAAAGGCACCTGCATATGCGTACCCTTCAATGTGTCCATCTTCCAAAATGACCAAATATGGATAGCGCTGCATTGTTTTTTCCATTCGTCCCATAAATTCTTCTAAAGATGGGGTATCGTACTCAAATGTTATCGCTGTATTTTTGACATAGTAATCATATATCTCTAAAATGCGACCTGCATCTTCCAATGTAGCATTACGAACAGCAATCATAAATATATCTCCTTTACAAACTGTATTTGTACCTCTGACAGATTACCACAATCACGCACATACTTCCATATGGAGATTGTGTAGCAGGCGTAGCTTGCGAGGGGGAATAAAATCTGCGAAATCCTTCTTGACAAATCTTTCCAGCAGTATTATTATTCTTTGAGAGTCAAATAATTTGACTGTCAAGTTATTTGACTCTCAAACAAACAACACAAACAACAGCCAGACACTTCGTCTGACCGAAACAAAAACATCAAAAATTAAGGGAGAATACAGATATGTTAGAAAAAATCGCAGAAATTATAAAAGAACAGCTGAATACAGACATGGAAATTACCGGGGCAACTTCCTTTAAGGACGATCTGGGCGCAGATTCGCTGGATATTTTTGAGCTTGTCATGGCATTGGAAGAAGAGTTTGGTGTGGAAATTCCGTCTGAGGATCTGGAAAATGTCAATACAGTCGGTGATGTGATGAATTATTTAAAAGCGCATGATGTTGCAGAATAAGGCGGAATGATGATGAAAACCAGAATAACACAATTATTAGGCATCCGTCATCCTGTGATACAGGGCGGTATGGCCTGGGTTGCGGAGTATCATCTGGCAGCGGCCGTATCAAATGCCGGAGGACTTGGGATTATCGGAGCGGCAAGTGCGCCGCCGGAGGTAGTGCGTACGCAGATTCAGGAGGCAAAAAAGCTGACAGACCAGCCGTTTGGCGTAAACGTGATGCTGATGAATCCAAATGCTGCAGAGGTTGCGCAGATTGTGATTGAAGAAGGGGTGCCGGTTGTAACGACAGGAGCCGGCAATCCGGGTAAATTTATTTCCATGTGGAAAGAAGCCGGTGTAAAGGTGATTCCGGTCGTAGCCAGTGTGGCTATGGCAAAAATGATGGAGCGTGCCGGAGCAGATGCAGTGGTGGCAGAAGGTATGGAATCTGGCGGGCATATCGGGGAGCTGACGACGATGACGCTCGTACCGCAGGTAGCAGATGCCGTACAGATTCCGGTGATTGCGGCGGGAGGCATCGCAGATGCCAGAGGGCTGGCAGCGGCTTTTATGCTGGGCGCCGAAGCAGTGCAGATGGGCACCCGTTTTGTGACGGCAAAAGAATCCATCGTTCATCCGAATTATAAAGAGCGTATTGTCAAAGCAAGGGACATTGACTCAGAAGTGACCGGACGTTCGACAGGCCATCCGATCCGTGTGCTGCGCAATCAGATGAGCCGTGATTATCTGAAAATGGAAAAAGAAGGCGCTTCATTTGAAGAGCTGGAAACACTGACACTCGGTTCCTTGCGCAAGGCAGTAATAGACGGCGATGTAAAGGGCGGCAGCCTGATGGCCGGACAGATTGCCGGTCTTGTGAAACAGGAAAATACCTGTGAGGAAATTATACAGGAAATCATGTCTGGCGCT
The DNA here is from genome assembly GCA_947653505.1 of uncultured Eubacterium sp. The sequence goes on along the minus strand of CANTHI010000089.1, from coordinate 7,011 downwards.
GAAAAGCTGCTAAAATGCGATAGAAATCAGTAAAATATGATAGAAATCAGTAAAATATGATAGAAATCAGTAAAATGTAATGGAAATCAGTGAAATATGTAAAAAGCTGATAAAATAATAGAAAGGACATGCAAATGGGAAAGACCGTTTATATGTTCCCGGGGCAGGGAGCACAATACATAGGAATGGGCAAAGAGTTTTATGAGCAGTCGGATGTCTGCAGGGCAGTGTTTGAGCTGGCCTCAGGCGTAACCGGTCTGGACATTCCGGCTCTGTGCTTTGAGGAAAATGCGCAGCTGAATATGACGGAATATACGCAGATTGCGATGCTGACTGTGGAAACAGCCATCTATATGGAGATGGAGCAGCGGAATTTAAGACCGGATTATGCGGCTGGGCTGAGTCTGGGAGAATACGGCGCGCTGATCGTATCCAAAGCGATGGATCCGGCGGATGCGTTCCGGGTTATCCGCAGACGTGGGATTTATATGCAGGAGGCGGTTCCGACGGGCGGCGCTATGTCGGCGGTACTTGGGCTGGATGCGGCGGCAATTGAGCAGGCATGTGCACAGACAGAAGGGATTGTTTCTGTTGCGAATTATAACTGTCCGGGCCAGATTGTCATTACCGGAGAGCAGGCAGCCGTGGAGCAGGCGGCGCAGGCATGTAAGGCAGCGGGTGCAAAGCGTGTGATGCCGTTAAAGGTGAGCGGGCCTTTCCATTCCAGAATGCTGGAGGGCGCAGGACAAAAGCTGGCAGATGAATTTAAAAATGTAAATTTCCGCAGTATGGATATTCCGTATGTGACCAACGTGACAGCGGATTTTGTGACGGACGAGACACAGATCAAAGATCTGCTCGTCAGACAGATCTCGTCTCCGGTGCGCTGGCAGCAGAGTATCGAACGGCTGATAGAAGCAGGCGCGGATGAATTTGTAGAGATCGGTCCGGGGCATACGCTGAGCGGATTTATGAAAAAAATCAGCCGTGACGTAAACGTCTTTCATATAGAAAAACCGGAGGATTTGGAAAATTATGTTAACCGATAAAATAGCGCTTGTTACCGGAGCCGGAAGAGGAATCGGCAGGGCTGTAGCAAAGCTTCTCGCGGCGCACGGCGCATATGTATATGTGAATTATCGTGGTTCGCAGGAGGCTGCGCAAAAGACGGTGGATGAGATCATTCAAAATGGCGGTCAGGCTGAAGCGCTGCAGTGTGATGTGGCAGACTTTCAGGCCTGCGCGGAAATGATCGCGGCTGTGATAAAAAAAAGCGGCCGGCTGGATATTCTGGTAAACAATGCGGGCATTACAAAAGACGGACTGCTGATGAAAATGTCGGAGGAAGATTATGATCAGGTGCTGGATATTAATCTGAAAGGCACTTTTCATACGATCCGTCATGCTTCCAGATATATGCTGAAGCAAAGAAGCGGCAGAATTATTAATATGACGTCGGTTTCCGGCGTATTGGGAAATGCAGGGCAGGCAAATTACAGCGCGTCCAAGGCGGGTGTGATTGGTCTTACCAAAAGTGCGGCCAGAGAGCTGGCATCCCGCGGCATCTGTGTGAACGCCGTGGCGCCGGGGTATGTAGAAACGGATATGACAGACGGGCTGCCGCAGCAGGTGAAAACGCAGATGCTGGCGCAGATACCGATGGGCCGTGCGGCTTCACCGGAAGAAATCGCAGGTGTGGTACTGTTTCTGGCATCTGATGCGTCTGCATATATGACAGGGCAGGTTCTGTGCGTGGACGGCGGGATGGCAATGTAGATCGGCTGGCAGGTCAGGAGGATTAGATGAAACGCAGAGTAGTAGTAACAGGTATGGGTGCAGTGACACCGATCGGATTAAATGTAGAAGAATTTTGGAACGCGGTCAGGCAAAAAAAGACTGGCTTTGCACCAATTACCCATTTTGACGCGTCAGGATATAAATGCCATCTGGCAGCGGAGGTCAAAGGGTTTGAAGGAAAAAACTATATGGATTTCAAATCTGCCAAACGTATGGAGCTGTTCAGCCAGTACGCAATGGCAGCTTCCAAAGAAGCGATCGGGGATGCGCAGCTGGATATGGAGCAGGAGGACGCTTACCGTGTCGGATGTGCCATCAGTTCAGGGATCGGGAGTCTGCAGGCAATGGAGCGGGAGCATAAAAAACTGCTGGAAAAAGGTCCGTCAAGGATCAATCCGCTGTTTGTCCCGATGATGATTTCCAATATGGCATCCGGCAATGTATCGATCGCATTCGGACTCAAAGGAAAGAGCATTAATGTCGTAACGGCCTGTGCGAGCGGGACGAACAGTATCGGGGAAGCGTTCCGTACGATCCAGTACGGCGACTGTGACGTCATGGTTGCGGGAGGCTGTGAAGCAGGTGTTACGCCGGTCGGTATCGCAGGATTTACCTCGCTGACGGCTTTATCGCTCAAAGAGGATCCGGCACGCTGTTCCCTGCCGTTTGACAAAGACCGCAGCGGGTTTGTCATGGGCGAAGGCGCGGGCGTCGTTGTGCTGGAAGAGCTGGAACACGCGAAAAAGCGCGGTGCCAGAATTTATGCGGAAGTGACCGGATATGGATGTACTTCCGATGCTTATCATATTACTTCTCCGGCAGAGGATGGCGCAGGCGCAGCAAGGGCGATGCAGAATGCGATGGAAGATGCGGGATTAAAACCGGAAGATGTGACCTATATTAACGCACATGGAACCGCGACGCATCACAATGATTTGTTCGAAACAAGAGCGATTAAGCTGGCGTTCGGTCCTCATGCAGGCAGATTGCGGATCAATTCTACCAAGTCTATGATCGGTCATCTGCTTGGGGCAGCCGGAGCCGTTGAGTTTGTTACCTGTGTGAAAGAAATACAGGAAAGCTATATCCATGCAACCGTCGGTTATACAACGCCGGACGAAGAGCTGGATCTGGACTACTGCAAACAGCCATATGAAGAAGAGATCCGTCATGCACTGAGCAATTCACTTGGATTCGGCGGACATAATGCGACACTGGCTGTTTCAAAATATGAAGACTGATACCATTGGAGGAAAAATATGTCTTTCATGAATGCATCGCAGATTATGGAAATTATTCCACACAGGCAGCCATTTATGCTGCTGGATACCATCGAAGAAATAGAATCGGGAAAACGCGTACGTGCGCGTAAATGCGTGACTTATAATGAACCGTTTTTTGCCGGACATTTTCCGGACGAACCGGTGATGCCCGGGGTGCTGATCGTAGAAGCGATGGCACAGGCAGGCGCAGTAGCGATGCTCTCCCAGCCTCAGATGAAAGGAAAGACCGCTTATTTTGCAGGGATTCAGTCCGCGAAATTCAAACATAAGGTCGTACCGGGCAGTATTCTGGAGCTGGAAGTAGAGATCGTAAAGGTAAAAGGTCCGGTCGGCATCGGAAAAGGGACTGCATATATTCTGCAGATGGAAAGAGAACAGGAGGATCTGGCAGCTGCATCAGCAGGAAAAGAACCGGCAGCTGTACCGGAGAAAATCACAAGAAAGCTGGCAGCATCTGCAGAGATTATGTTTGCCATAGGAAGCGGGGCGAAGGAATAGTGTGGCCAGGCCATAATAAAAATAACGAAAATAGTGAAAAGAAACATCTGTTTTTCAAAAAAAGAAATATGCCGCAGCCGGATCAGGAACCGGATACAGCCGGAGGGCAGGAGCCGGATCCAAATCCCAAAAAAGAAGAATCTTTATCGAAAGCCGGACAGAATCCGGAGCAGGATGTATTTGAGTGTAAAAAATGCGGCGCAAAGATCTCCAAATCAGAAACAGTGGCGAATAAATATGTCTGCAGGGAATGCGGCTATTATTTCCGCATCCGTACGAAAAACCGGATCCGGATGGTTGCAGATGCTGGTACGTTTGAACCGTGGTTTGAAGAAACCGGAGAAACAAATCCGCTGAATTTTCCGGGGTATGAGGACAAACTGGCGCAGATACAGGAAAAGACAAAGTTAAAGGAAGGTGTAACGATCGGATATGCCAGAATCGAAGGTGAGCCGGTCGTGATCGGTGTCTGCGACGCCAGATTTCTGATGGGCAGCATGGGGCATGTGGTTGGTGAAAAAATAGCCTGTGCAGTCGAAAAGGCAACGACGATGCGCCTGCCGGTTATTTTATTCTGCTGCTCCGGCGGGGCACGGATGCAGGAGGGGATTATTTCCCTGATGCAGATGGCAAAGACGTCCGCGGCGCTGAAAAAACACAGCGATACCGGACTGCTGTACGTTCCGGTGCTGACAGATCCGACTACGGGCGGTGTGACAGCCAGCTTTGCCATGCTTGGAGACATTATACTCGCAGAGCCCGGAGCGCTGATAGGATTTGCGGGACCGCGGGTCATTGAGCAGACGATCGGTGAAAAGCTGCCAGAAGGCTTTCAGCGGGCAGAGTTCCAGCTTGAGCATGGGTTTGTGGACGCGGTTGTGGAGCGTAAGGACTTAAAACAGACGCTGGCACAGATTTTAAAATATCATCACAGCAGCCAGAGCTTTCATGCGTTTACAAAATCCGGCAGTATTACAGTCACGCCGGACGAACGATGCAGGGAGCATCAGGAAAAAGCAGAATTTAAATCGGTCTGGGATAAAGTAAAGGCAGCGCGTCAGGTAACGCGGCCTTCCGCGACAGATTATATCAGCCGGATTTTTGACGGCTTTATGGAATTTCACGGAGACAGACAGTTTCGCGATGATCCGGCAGTTGTCGGAGGCGTTGCGCTGCTGGACGGCCAGCCGGTGACGGTGATCGGTATCCAGAAAGGCACTACGATCGAAGAATGTACGCAGCGTAATTTTGGTATGGCTTCGCCGGAAGGATATCGTAAGGCGCTGCGTCTGATGCGGCAGGCAGAAAAGTTCCACCGCCCGATCGTTACGTTTGTCAATACTTCCGGCGCTTTCTGCGGGATGGAAGCGGAAGAACTCGGGCAGGGCGAGGCGATCGCACGCAATCTGTATGAAATGTCAGCGTTTCAGGTGCCTGTCATCTGTATGATGATCGGGGAAGGCGGCAGCGGCGGCGCACTGGCGCTGGCAGTCGGCAATCAGGTGTGGATGATGGAAAACGCGACGTATTCCGTCTTATCACCGGAAGGATTTGCGTCGATTTTGTGGAAAGACAGCAGCCGGGCACAGGAAGCGGCAGGCGTTATGAAGATTACGGCACATGATCTGTACGATCTGCACGTCGTAGAGAAGGTCATACCGGAATATGGCGGCGCGGATGAGGTGACAGTAGATACGATTTCCATGTATATGAAAAAACAGCTGAAAGAATATCTGTCTTCACAGGCAGAAAAGAGCGGAGAAGATTTTGCAAAAGAGCGTTATGAGAGATTCCGCAGATTTTAAGGAGTTCGCCAGCAGCAAGGGAGGAAAACGAAATGAGAGCGAGAATTGCCGGAACAGGCAGCTGTCTGCCGCAGTTACGGGTAACAAACGATGATCTGGGCAAAATCATGGATACATCCGACGCATGGATTCGCAGCCGGACTGGAATCGGCGCGAGACATATCGCCGTAGAAGAAACGACAACCAGCATGTCAGTTACCGCCGCAAAGCAGGCACTGGAGCAGGCTGGCAGGAAGGCAGAGGATCTGGATCTGATTATCGCCGCGACACTGAGCGCGGACCATATCGTCCCGCCGCTGTCCTGTGAGATTCAGAGCGCGCTTGGCGCCGTCCACGCGGCCGCTTATGATCTGTGCGCTGCCTGTTCAGGCTTTGTCTTTGCGTTAAACATGGCACAGGCATATATCCAGAGCGGGATATACCAGAACATATTAATCGTTGGGGCAGAGACGCTGTCAAAGCTGATGGACTGGTCCGACCGTTCCACCTGTGTATTGTTCGGGGACGGCGCCGGAGCGGCGGTAGTCACGGCAGACGAAGAAGGGCAGTTTGCAGGCGTGCAGGGTTCGGATGGCTCCAAAGGCATGGTACTCGCCTGCGGCGGCAGGCCTGTGCAGCATCCTTTTGCAAATCAGGAACCGAAAGATCCGTATGTCAGAATGAACGGACAGGAAGTGTATAAATTTGCAGTCCGCACCGTACCGGCATGTATCGGTCAGGTATTGGAGCAGGCAGGGTGGCAGCCGGAGGACGTTTCGCTGTTTCTGCTGCATCAGGCGAACCAGCGTATTATCGAAGCGGTCGCAAAACGCTTAAAACAGCCAATGGAAAAATTTCCAGTATGTCTGGAAGAATGCGGAAACATCTCCGCCGCAAGTGTGCCGATCCTGCTGGATCATGTGAACCGGCAGGGCAGACTGAAAAAAGGAGATCAGATCGTGCTCGCTGGCTTTGGTGCAGGTCTCACATGGGGAGCAGCAGCGTTTAACTGGTAAAAAGCAGCAGAAAAAGTCAGCGGAGCACGACTGCTATCTGATACAGGGGAGCGTCTGGGTATGGATACGGAGCAGACATTAAACAGGCTTTTGGTACAGTTTTTTAAATACATTATGGAAATAGAAGAAAGAAAACTGATCACAGATGAATTTAAGGAGATCACTTACAATGATATGCATATCATCGAAGCGATCGGTGTAAAGCAGCCCGAAAAAATGTCTGAGGTTGCAAAAATAATGTCTGTGACGACAGGAACACTGACCAAAGCAGTCAACGCGCTGGAAAAAAAAGGCTATGTACAGCGCCAGCGCAGTGAACAGGATAAACGTGTTGTCTATATGACGCTTACAGAACGCGGCGTACAGGCGTACAGGCACCACGAAAGATTTCATCAGGATATGATAGCGTTTATACTGGAACATGTGAGTGAGGAAGAGAGTCAGGTGCTGCGACGCGCGCTGGAGCGGCTGATGGGATATTTCCAGCAGAAATATGATCCGATGTGATAAATAAAATTGTCACATGTTGGCTATGCGGACGCCGGATGGGAGGCGGGGATCTGTCTGCCTGTTCCTTTTCCAGAATACTTAGAGCTTCTTACATTCTGGAAACCGGAACAATGAAACAGGGCC
>CANTHI010000088.1 GCA_947653505.1 uncultured Eubacterium sp. | reverse complement strand
TGTACTGCCCAATGAAGATCTGCCGTTTAAACTGTTTGTATTTGAAGGAAAGGATGGCGGCTATAAAGTATCCAGACACTGGCACCGCTCGATTGAGATCTTTCTTGTGCTCGAAGGAAGGATGGATTTTTATATTGATTCCCGGTTGCACCGGCTTTCAGAAGGACAGTTTATTTTGGTAAACTCCAACGAAGTCCACAGTATTGATTGTCCGGATCCGAATTTTACGCTTGTCCTGCAGATTCCGCGGGGATTGTTTGAAACCTGCATTGATGACATGGATAATCTGCAGTTTTCCCGTTCGGGTGCGGACGATGCGGCGCTGGCTGTTCTGATCCGGCGGATGCAGGAAGCGTATGCGTGCAGGCAGTCCGGGTATCTGTTTCAGATACTGGGTGATTTTTATCAGCTGATGTATCTGCTGGTAACGGATTACCGGATTCTGGAAGTGGATGAGCAGCGCAAAAAGCAAAACAGAAATCTGGACAGGCTTTCCCATATCACAAATTATATTCAGGCAAATTACAGGGAAGATCTGACGCTGGAAGGAGTGGCGCATATCTTTGGATTTTCCCCGGCCTATTTGTCCAGAATGTTTCAGAAATATGCGGGCATTAATTATAAGACTTATATATCGGATCTGCGTACGCAGGCAGGATACCGGCTGTTAATGAATACGGATCTGCAGGTGGGGGAGATTGCGCTGGAGTGCGGCTTTCCCGACAGCCGCAGCTTTGCAAAAGCATTCCGCAGACGTTTCGGGCTGCCGCCGGCGGAGTACCGGAGAAAAAGTCAGGGAAAAGATGGTAAGGGTCAGGATGAGAAAGACAAAAAAGTGCCATAATTACGACAAGTTTTCGATTGCATATCCTTCTTTGGATTTCTATAATGTAGGTATCAGATACATGTCAGAAAGCAAAGGAGGATTTTTTTATGTTTCAAAACATTCCAAAAGTAAAGATCGGCATCGTAGCCGTAAGTCGTGACTGTTTTCCGGAAAGTCTGTCTGTGAACAGACGAAAAGCGCTGGTGGAAGCGTACCGTGCAAAGTATGATGAGGCAGATATTTATGAATGTCCGGTCTGTATTGTAGAGAGTGAAATACATATGCAGCAGGCGCTGGAGGATGTAAAAAAAGCAGGCTGTAACGCGCTGGTTGTTTATCTGGGCAATTTTGGTCCGGAGATCTCGGAAACTCTGCTGGCAAAGCATTTTGAGGGGCCAAAGATGTTTGTCGCAGCCGCGGAAGAATCCGGCGACAGTCTGATTGGCGGACGCGGGGACGCGTATTGTGGTATGCTCAATGCCAGCTATAATCTGAAGCTGCGCAGTGTGCGTGCCTATATTCCGGAATATCCGGTAGGAACGGCTGGGGAATGTGCGGATATGATTCATGAATTTCTGCCGGTAGCGCGCGCGGTAATTGGGCTGTCCGGCTTAAAGATCATCAGCTTTGGACCACGTCCTACGAACTTTCTTGCCTGCAACGCGCCGATCCAGCAGCTGTATCATCTGGGTGTGGAGATTGAAGAAAATTCTGAGCTGGATTTATTCGAAGCATTTCATAAGCATAAAGACGATGCAAGGATTCCGGATGTGGTTGCGGATATGGAAAAAGAGCTGGGCGCCGGAAATCAGAAACCAGAGATTCTGCCGAAGCTGGCGCAGTATGAGCTGACACTGCTGGACTGGATCGAAGAGCACAAAGGATACCGTGAATATGTATGTATCGCTGGAAAATGCTGGCCGGCATTCCAGACACAGTTTGGATTTGTGCCGTGCTATGTAAACAGCCGTCTGACGGGAAGAGGAATACCGGTATCCTGTGAGGTAGATATTTACGGTGCACTGAGTGAGTTTATTGGTACATGCGTGAGCGGGGATGCAGTAACGCTTCTGGATATTAATAATACCGTGCCATCAGATATGTATGAAGAAAGCATTCAGGGTAAATTTCATTATACACTGAAAGACACATTTATGGGATTCCACTGCGGAAATACCTGCTCCAGCAAATTATCTGCATGCTCGATGAAATACCAGATGATTATGGCACGTACACTGCCGGAAGAAGTGACACAGGGAACGCTGGAGGGAGATATTATTCCGGGAGATATTACATTTTTCAGACTGCAGAGCACGGCAGATGCAAAGCTGCGCGCTTATGTGGCACAGGGTGAAGTACTTCCGGTTGCGACAAAATCATTTGGCTCTATCGGAGTGTTTGCCATTCCGGAAATGGGCAGATTTTACCGTCACGTACTGATCGAAGGCAATTATCCGCATCATGGCGCCGTCGCATTCGGACATTTTGGCAGGAGTCTGTATGAAGTATTTAAACTGATCGGGGTAGCTCCGGAAGAAATCGGATTTAACCAGCCAAAGGAAATGCGTTATAAAACGGAAAATCCATTTGCCTGATAAACGCAGATGCAATTTAACTTTCCAAAGAAAAACTTTCTGGTGAAATATGGATAGGGGGATGCTATGCTGTATATAGGAATTGATCTGGGCACTTCTGCCGTAAAGCTGCTTCTGATGCGGACAGACGGTACAATAGAAAAAATTGTTTCCAAAGAATATCCGCTCAGTTTTCCAAAACCAGGCTGGTCAGAGCAGAATCCGGCTGACTGGTGGGATGCGTGTGTGACAGGCATCCGGGAGCTGACAGCTGATGCGGACCGCAGTCAGGTGGCAGGTATCAGCTTTGGCGGACAGATGCACGGACTGGTAGTGCTGGACGAAAAGGATCAGGTGATCCGTCCGGCGATACTGTGGAACGACGGCAGAACGATGGAAGAAACAGCTTATCTGAATGAAACGATTGGCAGGGAAAAGCTTTCACAATATACGGCCAATATTGCGTTTGCCGGATTTACGGCGCCAAAGCTGCTGTGGATGAAAAAACAGGAACCGGAGTTATTTGCGCGGATTTGCAGGATTATGCTCCCAAAAGACTATATTGCCTGGCGTCTGACGGGAGTACACTGCACGGACGTATCGGATGCTTCGGGTATGCTGCTGATGGATGTGAAAAACAAATGCTGGTCCGAAGAAATGCTGGATATTTGCGGGATCGGGAAGCATCAGCTGGCGCATATTTACGAGAGCTATGAAGCGGTCGGAACGCTGCTGCCGGATGTGGCACAGATGCTTGGCCTGCCGGAACATGTGATCGTAGCCGCGGGTGCGGGAGATAACGCGGCGGCGGCAGTCGGAACCGGAACGGTTGGGGATGGAAGCTGCAACCTTTCCCTTGGGACGAGCGGGACGGTATTTATTGCCAGTGACCGGTTTACGGTAGACAGCCACAATGCGCTGCACGCCTTCGCACATGCGGACGGGCATTATCATCTTATGGGCTGTATGCTCAGCGCCGCGTCATGTAACAAGTGGTGGATGGAAGACATTTTAGGGACAAAAGATTTTGCTGCACAACAGCAGCAGATTACAAAACTGGGAGAAAATCATGTCTATTTTCTGCCATATTTAATGGGGGAGCGCTCACCGCACAATGATCCGAAGGCACGGGGAACATTTATCGGCATGACAATGGATACAACCCGCGCGGATATGACGCAGGCTGTGCTGGAAGGGGTTGCATTTGCCCTGCGGGATTCCCTGGAAGTCGCAAAGCTGTCCGGTATTCAGATCAGACGGACAAAAATCTGTGGCGGCGGCGCAAAAAGTCCATTGTGGAAGAAGATGATCGCGAATATCCTGAATATCAAAGTAGATACGCTGGCAAATGAAGAAGGGCCGGCGCTTGGCGCAGCGATGCTGGCAGCAGTCGCGAACGGGGAATACGCGAGCGTGCAGCAGGCAGCACAACAGATTGTAAAAGTGACGGATACAGTAGAACCGGACGCAGAGCTGGCCGCTTTGTATGAACAGAGATACCAGACGTTCCGCAGCATTTATCCAAGGCTGAAAGAGTTGTTTCAGGAAATGTAAGCGGGAAGTCATAAGGGATTTACTCTGCATATATAGAAATGGTCTGAAAACGGACAGTTTTCAGACCATTTTTTACGGTTCTTTCCATTACTCCATCCGGACAGAAATGAGAGTTTATCACAGTCGGCCGCATGTGCCAGTATGACTGCGCATCGTTGTAGAATTTATACGTTTTCAGACAGATTTCTGAATAGTATGGTGCGCTGGGCTGCTGGGATTTTAAGAGAATCCATCGCTTTTTCGGCCGTCCATCCTGTGCATTCCATCAGATTTTTAATATCAAGCAGTCTTGCTTTTTGTAAACCTTCCTGCAAACCTTCCTGTAAACCTTCCTGTAATCCCTGCTGTAATCCCTGCTGTAATCCCTGCTGTAATCCCTGCTGCAAACCTTCCTGCAAACCTTCCTGTATTGCTTCCTGACGAAGCATTTCCATTGTTTCAGCTTCGTTGTATTCAGTCAGACACATGTCTTTCACCTCCGCTCTGTTCGCTTCTATGAATTTTTTGATTTCAAAATCTTCCGGCATTTCGTCAATCGCCTTGTCTATGGAAAAGCCAAAATCTTCCGTTTCACTGTTATGGACAGCTGCCTGATTCTTCCTGACCTGTTCCACAAACCATGCATATTCTTCCAGCGGTTTGCATGCGCCAAGTATTTTTCTGCTATGGCCGTAATTAATGTTGATCATGTGTACCCTGACTTCAATATCCGGACTGGCATCCTGAAAAATCCGTTCCACTTCAGCCGATATTTCCGCATCATCCGGCTGATTTTTATCGTTGCTGTACCGGAGCATGACATTCTGGCGGATTTCTGCTTTAAATGCATCGCTGAGTGACAGGATGGTTTCATCGTCTTTGCTGTCTGTTCCGTTATAAAAGACAACGAGTCTGGGAAGCGGTAAAGGCAGCAGGGTTCTGCCGTACCGGTTTAATTTTGCGGAATGTATGAATTTGTCGTATAGCTTTCCGGCATACATGAACTCACGGACAGGCATGTTCGGATTATAAGAGCTCTGCTGTTCATATAATTCCATAGCTTTGTAAAAGCTTAACGTTTCCGATACAAGGATGGAAAGATCATTTTTCATGCCCATATAAATAACATCCTCAATGGTATTGATCGTAATGCCGGACGGATCATCATGGGATGTACCGTGAATCGCGTTGTAGAGGGAAAGCGTCCATTGTTTGTTTTCTTTCCGTCCAAAAATAAAGCTGAACAGGCGTGACTTGTATTCCCTGTTGCTGCTATCATGCAGCCGTTTTTCCAATTCCTGAATCCGCTTTTCCAGTTCCTGATAGGTTTTCTTTTCTGTCATGGAATGCCCCCTGCTATAGGTATAGGTTGTCATGTGGTTATTTTAACATGAAATTGTACCGTCCGCAAGTATGTGGAAAATATAATGCAGGATCGGAATTGCTGTACGTTACTTTTCACGGGTCAGGAACGCGCAGGGTCTGCCCCACCGGGCATAAACTGCGCGTTCCGTGAGAATATGATTCAGGAGTGAGGGGCGGTTTTGTGAAGCAAACTTTCTATATCGCCCCGAATCGTTACTATGAGAGGCCCCAGGCCGTGGAATAGTAACGTTATTTGTTGTGAATAGCAGCTCTGAACGCCCCATCTGTATTGACCATCCATTTGTGAATCAGTATAATGAAAATCAAATCAGAAATGCAGGGGGAGATTACGATGATTAAAATAGCTGTCTGCGATGATGAGCAGCTGTTAGTTTCCGCAATTAGAGAAATTACACAACAGTATATCAGGTATCAGAAGGAAACAGCCTGTATTGAGGAATATGCCAGCGGGGAGTTTTTGCTGGCGGATATTCAGGAAGGCGTATATTTTGATCTGATTCTGCTGGATATCGAAATGCCACAGAAAAGCGGGATGGAAATTGCACCACAGATCAGAAAATGTCTGCCGCATGTTCTCATGATCTTTGTAACATCCCACTTAAAGTATGCGATTGATTCCTTTGCGCTGTCGGTATTCCGGTATGTTCCGAAGCAGGAGCTGCAGCCCAGACTGACGCAGGCGCTGCAGGATGCGTTCCAGTATATAAAGCTGGAGCAGAATGACGTATACCTCATTCAGACGCAAAACAGGCTGGAAAAAATTATGTTAAAGGATATTTTATATATTCAGAAAAATGGAAAAAACGCGGTCATTATTACATTTCATCAGCAGACAAAGGTCCGGAAAAGCTTGTCGCAGGTATATGAAGAACTGCATCGGGAAGAATTTATTTATATTGACCGGAGCTGTATCGTCAATATCATCCATATCATGCAGGTAAAAAATGGGGAAGTTGTGATGAAAAACGGAGAATCGCTGGCTGTCAGCAGATCACATGTCCGGACTACAAAAGAATTGCTGAATGCATACTGGGGGAAAGTGCTTTGAAGATTCTGCTGATGGGAATAGAAATACTTGCAACAATACTGGAAGGGTATATAGGAATCAGGGTTGGCGGGCTTTTCCTGGAAAGCAGATATGAGCAAAAGAAGCTGCGGCTGATGACCCTGGTAGTGGCAGCTGGTCTGGCTGTCTTTGTCAGTCTTTTAAATTTCGTGGAATTATTTTCTTATCTGACAATTGCGTTTGGCGTGATCAGTATTGCAATTGTAATATTTTTTTTATACCGGTGTAAAGCTCCGTTTGCTTTTTTCATCAGCTGCTTTTATTTTATCTGTCTGAATTATCTGGATTTTCTGGGGATTACTCTGGCGGGAGCGTTCTTACACGATCCGGATTATACCTCTTACGTCGTATCAAATTATGGATTAATGAGAATCCGGCAGATGTTTTTATGCAAAGGACTGCAGATTCTCGTATATGTGTGCGCAAAGCACTTTATCAAAGGAAAATTAAAAACAGACACGGGGAAGCAATACGTGATTCTTACTTTAGCAGGTGGAATCGGAGTGGTATATCTGATAGAAAGTTCTTTGCAGCTGACCAGCTTTGCAAATGTAAAAAACTGGATTCTGTTTAGCGTGATCATAGTATTTTGCTGGGCTTTGGTCTTGCTGTATGAGAAAAATAAGCATGAAGAAGACATGGTCAGGTTTATGGAAATGAGAAATGCCCTGCTGGAAGAAAACTACAGGGGATTAAGCGGGGCGTATTCTGCGAATGCGAAAGTTTATCATGATTTTAATAACCATATGAGCGTGCTGCGCCAGTATCTGATGCGTTCAGATTCCAAAAGTGCGCTGGAATATCTGGACAGTATCAGTGAACCGGTCAGACTGCTGATGGAGCGTACATGGACAGGAAATGAGGTAATTGATGTTATCATAAACAGTAAACTGAAAAAAATGGAGGAACATCAGATTCAGACGAAGATCCATGCGGAATATCCAAACCAGAGCGATGTAATAGCATGCGATATCTGTACGATTCTGGGCAATTTGCTGGATAACGCGATAGAGGCCTGTCAGAGAAATAAAAGCAGTGAGAACAAATGGATCCATCTTACGATCCGGATTGTAAATGCCATGCTTGTTTTCAAAATTGAAAATGGAATCGAAGAAGCGCCTCAGATAAAAAATATGCATCTGGTAACGTCAAAAGCAGACGAACGGTTTCATGGATGGGGATTAAAAAGTGTTGCGTCCGCCGTGGAAAAATATGAAGGAGTCATGCGGCATACGATAGGGGAAAACAGGTTTCAGGTCGTTGTAACGCTGAATTTTAATCTGACAGATCATGAGCAGTAACTGTCACGCCGTTTCCATTCGCGGTCAGAAAAGAGCAGAATACGGACAAAACGTTTTTAAAAACATCAATGGTGTAGAATAAAGCTATCAGCCAGACAGCAAAACGTTTTTAAAAACAACAAGGGTGCAGAAGAAAGCTGTCAATCAGACAGCAAATCTGTAAAAGGAAAGAGTATGGCCGCAGAAAGGAGAATGACAGGATGAATCAGAAAGGGAGATTTTATCTGAATGTAGTGGTAATCATTATTTTTATGACAGGAGTGTGTGCATTTTTGCTAAAAGGAGACTGGAGCTATGCAGGAGCTTTCCTTCTGGCCGCGTTAGCTTTCGGGTACCGGGCCGTCAGGGAAAAGAAGCGGGAGGAGTCGTAATGCTGGAATGCAAAAATCTTACTGTCTGGTATACCAGTCAGAAAAAAATTATTAATGGGGCTGATTTTTCTGTAGACGCAGGCAGTGTGACCGGATTACTGGGGATCAATGGCGCGGGAAAAACGACATTGATCCAGACTGTTAGCGGAATCCATAAGAACTATGAAACAGATGCTGTTCTGGTAGATCATAAAAAAAGCAATTTCATGGATCAGGAATTTCGCTTTGGCAGGTATACGGTTTTTACGGATGAGCAGGCGTTTCAGTACTGGACGTTTCAGGAATATATCAAATATATGGAAAAGGTATATACCAAAAAAATCCAGGGAGAATATGTCCGGTATTTGGTGGACGGATTCCGTTTTGGCAAATATCAGGATCAGTGGATCAAAAATCTGTCTACCGGAAACAAAAAGAAAGCTTTCCTCATTGCAGGATTTGCACTGCAGCTGCCGCTGCTGATTCTGGATGAACCATTAGATGGTCTGGATTTTCAGGCGGCAGAGTTTTTATACGAGGTATTAAAGGAACATAAAAAGTATGGAAGTGTTCTGATGAGCTCACATATTGCAGAAAGCTTTGAAAGAACCTGTGATAAAGTATTGCTGCTCAGTCACGGAAAAATAAGTACCAGATGGATCACCGGACAGACAGATATCCGGAAAGAATTAAAGGGGTGGCTGGATGATGGAGTTTAAAATGTTTTTCAGAGACTTTATCACGCAGGCAAAGATCAGAAAGTATCTGATCGCGCTCGTTGCTTTCGCAGTGACTCTCTTTGTATGCTTTAAGGATAAACAGATCATAAAAATCAGCGATACGGCAGGCAGCATGATCGGAATGGGTATTGCATTTACCTCCGCGGCATATATGATCCATACGTATTCCACGATGGAAAATATCAGACTTTATCTGACTCTGCCAGTCAGAAAGTGGAAACTGACTGTGGCATATTTTCTGGCGCTATGGATATGCACGCTGTTCCAGAGAGTTTCGTTTGTGATGGTTGTAATAGCTGTTTTTGGCAGTCATGTAATGGAAAATGCTCTGCTGCTGATGTTATATCCGGCAGCAGCTGTATGGATCAATATAGGAATATTATCAGCATGTAAAAAAAGTACTCTGATATGGAATGTTATTCTGGCAGTTATCCTGTTTCTGACCGCAATATCTGGAATGGAATACCGGTATCAGGCAGTCTGCGCGGTTCTGACAGGCGCGGGAGCTATTTATGGATGCCGGAAGATGGACATTACGGATTTGATCATCAGGCAGAATCCCGGAATAAAAACGCAAAAGAAAATACAAAAGAAAACGCACAAAAAAAGAGTTTCGAATTATTTTTTCCAGATAGTTGCAGCGGAAAAAATATATTTGGGAAATACAGTCTGCATTGCGGTATTTCTGGCTGTTTTGTGCATTGCGGGTAAGAATGATCCGGTTATGGGCAGTCTGGTCTGGTGTGTCGGGGCTGTCAATACGCCTTTTCTGACAATGATATCCGCAGACCGGTGGATCACACGTCATATGGATATGCTGCCAGTCAGACAAAACAATCTTTATAAGCAGTACGCTGTTTTTCTCGCGGGTTATTTTCTGCCGGTGAATCTGGCAGTCGTATGGATCCGGTGCACGCTGTTCCATAAAGTACTGCTGGAAGACATGGTTCTGGCACTCTTGCTCGTGCCTCTGGAAACGGCTCTGGCGCAGATGCTGGAGAAAAAATGCAGGATTAGCGGGTGGCAGACAAAACAGGAATTATGGAAGCATCCGAGAAAATATATTTTGCCATTGACAGTTTTTGCTTTTACAGCTTTATATTCTTTTCTGATGCAGGCAGTCTGAGGTACCAGTGGGCGGGAAACTATATGCACTCAGGTATTCTGCATTTTACTCTGAGGTACCGGACGGGCGCGACGCCATAGGTGCAAACTTAAGATAAAATGCAACAATTTACATAAAAGTGTTGCGTATTGGCTATGTGGACGCCGGATGGGAGGCGGTAATCTGTCTGCCTGTGACTTTTCCAGAATGCAAGAAGTTCTAAGTATTCTGCATCC
>CANTHI010000087.1 GCA_947653505.1 uncultured Eubacterium sp. | reverse complement strand
AAGAAACAGTAACGCCAAAGTAAAATATGAGAATCCGGAATAAAGAAACAGTAACACTAAAGCTAAAGTGAAATATGAGTTTCTACAGGATAGGAAAAGCAGGAACAGATTGAAATTGCAGGAGGTAGCAGCAATGAAATATAAGGAATTAAAAGAAAGATATAAAAATAAATTTTCTATACGGATGGTAGCCGGGATATTATGTGTGGTACTGGCTGCGGGCAGTATCGGCGCTTATCAGCTGCAGAGCGGAAAAGTAGCAGCTGTGCAGGCATTGGTTAAGGCGGATGAGCGGGCCGCAAAAGCTGATGATGCCGGATCGCAGAAACAGGAATCCGGAACCGGAAAACAAACGTCTGGAAAACAGAAGTCCGGTCAGAAGTCTGATAAACAGAAATCTGCAGATCAGGATGTCACAAAAGATCTTGCGGACCAGCTTGTATCCATGCTGGATACGGAAAAGCAGCAGAGTCTGGACGCAAAGGAAGAAACGGTTTATCTGATCACGGATGCAAATGGAAATGTGAGTCAGACAATTGTCAGCAACTGGCTGAAAAATGGTTCTGCGAATGCGCAGATTCAGGATGTATCAGAGCTGTCGGACATAGAGAATGTAAAGGGAGACGAGACATTTACGCTAAATGGCAGCCAGATTGTCTGGCAGGCGGACGGACAGGATATTTATTATCGCGGAACGACGACGAAGGAAGTGCCGGTTTCGGAAAAAGTCACATATTATCTGGATGGAAAAGAGATATCACCGGAGGAGCTGGCTGGAAAGAGCGGAAAGGTTACGATCCGGTTTGATTATACCAATCGCGCCAGAACAAAGGCAAAGATTCAGGGAAAAATGACAGATATTTATGTACCGTTTACAATGATATCCGGCATGATTCTGGATGACAGTTTTCGCAATGTGCGGGTTAATAACGGCAGGGTGCTGTCAGACGGCAATAAAATTGTAGTGGTGGGGATTGCCATGCCAGGACTGAAAGAAAGTCTGAACCTGGATGAAAAAGATTTTGACGAAGACTTTGAATTTCCGGAGTTTGTAGAGGTTACGGCGGATGTGGAAGACTTTTCTCTGGAGATGACGGCAACGGCAGCAGTGGCGGGCCTTATGTCGGACAGTGATCTTTCGGACGGACTGGATTTTCATGAGCTGGATCAGACAATGGATGATTTGTCAGATGCCATGCATCAGCTGAAAGATGGCGGCGGGGAACTGGCAGACGGACTGGATACGCTCAATGACAGCATGGGCGGATTTTCAGACGGGGTAACTTCTCTGGCATCCGGTGTCAGCGCGTATACGGACGGGGCATCAAAGCTGGCAGGCGGCATTCATACGCTGAGCGACAGCTCCGGAGCGCTGGAATCTGGCGTTAACACGCTCAATGAGAGCGCAAAGACGATTCGTGACGGTGTGCAGAAGCTCGATCAGACACTGCATACAGCCATGTCGGAAAAAGAAAAGGCGGCTGTGAAAAAAGAGGTGGACCAGACGATCGGGGCACAGTTTCAAAAAGGCAGTGAAACGTATCAGATGATCTACCAGTCAGCCGTGCAGAATTTTGAAAATACGATGACGGATGAGACTGCTGTACAGACTGTACAGGCAGGGATTC
This sequence comes from uncultured Eubacterium sp., assembly GCA_947653505.1. The sequence continues at coordinate 8,546 of CANTHI010000087.1, read as the reverse complement.
AGGCCGGACTGCAGGCACAGGGACTGACGTCGGAAGGGGTCGTTGCGGCACTGGCACAGTACTATGCGGCGAACGGATTTACAGACGCATCGGGACAGACGTTTTCAGCAGAAGCATGTCAGGCAAATGTACCAGGGACAGAAACGACGTATGCGGCATTTTTCGCCAACGCAGTATTAAACGGAGGACTGTCTTCTGCACTGGCAGGCGGGATTACGGGAGGCATCGCCAGTCAGGGAGCTGCGTCTGTCGGAGAAGCGGTGACAGGAGCCTGTGAGGCGGCTGCCAGACAGGCCGGAGAGGCAGCGGCCATATCCGGAGCGGAATCTGCGAAAAAGCAGATTGCGGAAGCCATTGAGACGAAAGACAAAAAAAGCGGACACAGCCTTGTATCCGGTACCAATGCGCTGCATGAGGGAACGCAGCAGCTGGCGGAGAGCATACCGGCATTAAAGAGCGGGATTGGCCAGCTGGTATCCGGAGCAGATGAGCTGACCGGTAATAATGCGGCGCTAAAAGACGGCGTGGCAAAACTTTCCGACGGTGCCGGAGCGATCAGCGATGGAGCAGGAAAGCTGGGAGACGGTGCGCATAAGCTGCGTGACGGACTGGATGAATTTGATCAGAAGGCGGTACAGAAGATGCTGGATGCTTATAACGGGGATGTGAAGGAGCTTACGGAACGGATCAGGGAGATTATGCGTGCCGGAGAGAACTACCGGACATTCAGCGGGGCGCCGGAAGATATGGATGCTACGACGAAGTTTATTTTCCGGACGGATGGGATCCGGTAGGGAATGCTTAGAGTTTCTTACATTCTGGAAACCGGAACAATGAAACAGGGCCGGTTTCCTCATCCAGCGTCCGGCAGGCCAGTATCTGCTATTCTGGTTTGTCCGGCGCACCATCTAAGATCAGGCAGCCTGCCGGATAAATGAACTGTGGCTTGAAGGAATGACCGGAATGCTGTAAAATGTTAAAAATAGTAAATGAAAAGAAAAAGAGAGGTAAATTATGATTCTATTTTTAACATTCGCAGGGATACTGGTCATACCACTCGGAATTTATTTATATTTTCTGATCAGAAGGTTTTTGTATATATTCTGGAAACATGATAAACTTCGTCTGCAGCGCTTTTTGTCTGCCATCGTTGCAGTAGTGGCGGCAGCGGGTTCTGTCAATCTGTTTGGATTGTGGGCATTGCTGGTATTTCATATTGCGGGAGTCTGCCTGCTTGTGGATATTCTACGGTTTTTCATGATAAAAGCGGGTGTCCGGTTTCAGAAAAGCTGGGAGCTGGTCTGGAGAAGCGGGGTTCTGGCATTTGTGACAACAGCAGTGGTGATGGGATATGCTTATGCTAACATGCACCGGGTCATTCCGACAGAGTATACGATACAGACGAAAAAACCAATCCGTGAGAGTGGATACCGGGTTGTATTTTTGTCTGACCTTCATTTTGGAACGACGATGGGACGGGAAAAGCTGGAGGAATACTGCAGGCGGATGGAACGCGAACAACCAGATCTGGTAGTGCTGGGTGGAGATATCGTAGATGAGAAGACAACACTGCAGGAGGCTGGCGAAGCATTTCGGGCATTGGCACAGATTTCAGATACATTCGGGACCTTTTATGTCTATGGTAATCATGATAAGGGACGGTATTCCGATACGTGTGATTTTACGGAAGGAGAATTGAGGAAAACGATTCTGGATGCCGGGGTGACAATTCTGGAAGATGATAGCGTTTTGTTAAATGAAGAATTATCAATTTCAGGAAGAAAGGATCGCTCTGATGCTGCCGCAGGTGGCAGCTTTAGACAGTCAGCAGAGGAACTGCTCAGAGAAATGCCGCGGACAGCTTATCATATCCTTGCGGACCATCAGCCGCGTGGGATGGAAGAAAATGCGTCGGCGGGATATGATCTGATGCTGTCCGGTCATACACATGCAGGCCAGATGTGGCCGGTAGGTCTGGTAACGACTTTGTTTGATCGGGAAACTGTCAATTATGGGCAAAAATCATTCGGAAATATGCAGCTGATCGTATCATCTGGCATTGCGGGATGGGGGTATCCGCTGCGTACGGGGAAACATAGCGAATATGTAGTACTTCATATTGTAAATGAAAAGTGAACGTAAGCTGCACTAAATAAAGATCTTCATTCGTGTTATAGGGTGAAAGGAGGTCGTTATTTATGCTTCAGATTCAGACAGAAGAAGAATACACGGAAATCGTAGAGATGTACTCAGACATGATTTTCCGGGTTGCATACCAGTATCTGTTTCAGATCAGCGATGCACAGGATGTTGTGCAGGATGTGTTCTTAAAGCTGGTAAGGCATATAAAAAGCAGGAAAGGCTGCTTTCAGGATCATGAGCACCTGAAAGCATGGCTGATCAGAGTAACCATGAATCAGTGTCTGGATTATCAGAAGTCGTTTTTTCGCAAACATACAGTTCCGGTGGAACAGCTGGATATTTCCTATGAACCGGAGGAAAGGAAGATTCTGGAAGAACTGGCCCGGCTGCCGGAAGATTACCGCATGATTCTGTATCTGTATTACTATGAAGAGTACACGATCCGGGAAATTGCGCAAATGCTTGGGAAAAAGCAGAATACGGTAAATTCAAAGTTAACAAGGGGACGGAAACGTTTAAAAAAGCTGATGGAGGAAAAACATGATGGAGTATTACATAAGTGCACTTGATAAGATCAGACTGGAAGACACAGAAAAAGACAAAGCAAAAGCGTTATTTTTTCAGAAGACGGAAGAAGAAAAGGAGCGCTTTTGGAAGATAAGAAAAATCCGAAAACCTGCGGCTGCTGTAGCAGCTGTGGCAGTGATCCTGACAGTATGTCTGCAAATTCCGGATTTAAAAAATGGATTTTCGGATGCTTTTAAAAGCGTGCAGGATGATAATCATTTTATTATAACAGCATATGCGAAAGAACTGACAAAGTCCAGGCAGGTTTATGCGGGAAGCTCTGAATCCGGGGTTGGAGGTTTTAGCAGCAGTGGAACAGGACAAATTGATTTTGAATTTCATTTTCCGCTGGAATGTGAAGGGGATCATATTGATAAGATTACCTATACGATTCAGAATGGAGTGTTCCGGATTACGAATCCTGCGGGAGATAGTATTGTAACAGATGGAGTCCTGGCTGAACAGCAGGTTCCGGTTGGGTGTGGATTTGTGTCGACGGAGACGGTGAAATTTGATGAGTCGGATTTTGAAATCAGACAGTACCACTCTTTTACGGTGGACTACGATCGCCAGAAGGATGACAGGACTTATATCGGAGTGGCAGATGCTTCGCAGATGTGGGATCAGAAGAAGCTGGATCAATATCAGGCGATTGGCTATGATCTAAAAGATCCGGATATCAAAAAGGAAAAAGAGCTGTGTGATTTTCTGACGAAAGATATGGGAATTACCTGTACCGTCACATATCAGGACGGTACAACGGAAACTAAAAATATTGTAGTGTCTAATAAAATTGTTATGATGTCAGAGCTTCGTAATATCAGGATGCCGGAAGACAAAGACTGGGCTGTTGTCGTCAGATGCTTTGGCATTCAATAGAGTCAGTCAGACAGACCGGCTGTCCGGCATCCCGATGATGAGGGAACCAGTCAGGCAGCCGGTCTGCTGCTGGATTTGTCAGATATCAATCTGCTTTTTCTTTAATCTGCTTTTTACAGGTTCCAATAAAAGCGCAGTCAGAACGCCGTAAAATAAAGTAACGAAAAATTCGGCCAGATTTATTGGGAGTGCAGAGAGGCATTCATGAAATTGCAGATCGCCAAAGACAAGAATCATCCGAAAGATGCCGTTTAATGCGCTTCCGTAAAGGAGTGCTTTTTGTGCCGTGGATATGGCAAGTATGGCATGTGCCAGCTGCTGCGGATAAGAAGCTTTCCGAAACAGAAGTAAAAAAGCAATTCCAAAATCTTTCAGGCAACCTGCTGTCCATAAGGAAGCGCCCAAAATAAACAAAAGCTCTGCAATTCGGAATGTGTCTAAAAAGTTTACAACATTATAATACATTTCAGCTTTGTGTATGACTATAATTGCCAGTCCTGCTGCGAAGATGCATAAATTAGTTAAAGTTACTTTTAATAAATACTTTTTGCTTGTTTTGTTGCTTTCCTGCATTAACTGAATCATATTTTCCTCCGCTTTCTCAGGATATTCTTCCTGTGCCAGCTGCTCACCCGAGAGCAGCTCATTAATCGTAATTTCAAGTTCCGCGCACAAAGGTGCGATGATGGAAATATCCGGCAGACCGTATCCGCATTCCCATTTGGATACAGTCTTATCACTGATGCCAAGCAATTCGCCCAGCTGCTTCTGGGTCAGCTGCTTTAGCCTGCGCTGCTGTGCAATAAATGCACCGATTTTTTTTGCGTCCATTCATGATCCTCCCTGTCTGCTCTGTGATCTTTGCCCGCAGCCTGCATATACTGGCCTGCTTTTACGATCCTGAATATTAATTCTGTATGTATCATAACCCTGTCCGGACTCTTTTGTAAACCTGCGTTACGCATACCAGATGTATGAATGAAATTCTATGTTACTATGAGCGTCCCCTGGGACGTAAATAGTAACATTCTATGTATCGTATACCGGATGGTGAATGGGAAAACGGGCTGCGTATACCGGATGGTGAATGGGAACGCGGGCTGTGTATGCCGGATGGTTTATGGATGCTCATGCATATTTTTTTGTTTTCTGCATAAGATAAGATAAGCAGAGAACGGAGAAGCGTCCCATGAGTGCAAAAACGAGAATCGTAGTGTTACATATGAGAGAGGTGATCTATACTGTAATATTCGCATTGCTTGCGATTTTACTGATTCTGCTGCTGGTTTTTATGTTTCGTTCCGGTAAAAAAGGCGATGCTTTGGAAACGATGAAATATGCGTCGGGCGTCTATACTTCATCCATTGTATTAAATAATCAGACAATGGATTTAAAGGTTGTTGTAGACGATAACCGGATCAATGCCATTTCCCTGGATAATCTGGATGAAACCGCTGCAGCGATGTATCCGCTGATGCAGCCAGCACTGGATCATATCAGCCAGCAGATCTATGAAAATCAGTCTACGGAAGGAATTACATATGATGAAGCAAATCAGTATACTTCGGTGGTGTTGCTGAATGCAATTGAAGATGCTTTGTCAAGAGCGGAAATTGAAGAAAAAAATCCATGAATCAATGGAAAAACAACATCCGGCAGGTTCGAAAAATGTGTATGCGTTTTGGAACCTGCTTTTGTGTGGTAGCTGGACTGGCACTTGTGAAATATGCACAAGAAAAGAATGAGAGAATTATAGATATGCAACAAAATTCTGATAAATTTAAAAAAAGAGACAGCTGTCCTATTCTGTTTTAATGAAATGTGACATGATTTGTCTGGATATCAGAGAACAGATATGTAATATTTGTCCAGAAACGTAAGGAGGAAGCTATGAAGAAACGTAGGAAAAAATTATTTGCAGTACTGCTGGCTGCAGTGCTGGCAGTACCGGCATCCGTACCGCCTGTGGATAGCGTACAGGCTGCGGAGGAAGAAAAACAGATTCAGATACTGGCAACGAGTGATCTGCATGGCAAATTTGTCGCTTATGATTATGCGGTCAATGAGGAAAGCAAAAGTGGCAGCGTGGCGCAGGTCGCAACGCTGATCCGGCAGAGAAGAGATGACAATACGATTCTGGTCGATGTCGGGGATACGATTGAAAGCAATTCGGCGAGTTTGTTTTTTGATGAAGAAATCCATCCGATGATAGCAGGATTTAATCTGTTAAATTACGATGTATGGGTAGCGGGAAACCATGAGTTTAATTATGGAGTGGATACGCTGCTGAAAACGGCAGCCCGGTTTACGGGGGCATTTTTATGTGGAAATGTCTACAATCAGGACAATAAGTCTATCGGGGATGCGTACAGGCTGCTTGAGCGGGATGGTGTTAAAATCGCGGTGATCGGTTATGTGACACCGAATATTACGCATTGGGATGCGGAAAACCTGAAAGAGTATAAGGTGACAAATCCGCTGGAAAGTGGCGAGATGAAGGAAATGGTAGAAAAAGCGAATCAGGAAGCGGATATTGTAGTAGCTGCCCTGCATATGGGAATGGAAGGCGGTTTTAATCTGAAAGGCGCCGGGGCGGCTGATTATGCGGAAGCATTTCCGGATATTGACGTGATTCTGGCAGCACATGGTCATGAGCAGGTCAATGAGACAAAGAACGGTGTTCTTATCATTGAGAACAAAAGTCAGGGCCAGACACTGGCAGATGTGGATATCTCTTTGAAACCGGACGGCAGCGGTGGATATGAGATTACCGATAAGAAAGCAGAGATTGTAGCTGCAAAAGATGCAGAACCAGATGCCGGAATTACCCAGGCTCTGGCAAAATATGATGCGCGGGCAAAAGAAGATGCGCAGACAGTAGTAGGTGAGCTCAAAGGCGGCGATCTGGTGCCGGAGACGGAAATTCCTGGTATTACCCAGTCACAGATTCAGGAGACAGCGATGATCCAGCTGATCAATCAGGCGCAGATGTATTATGGAGAAGCGGATGTATCGGCTGCAGCGGTGTTCAGCCCTGAGGCGAATATGAAAGAGGGAAAGATCAAAAAGTGCGATATGGCATTGATTTATAAATTTGATAATACACTGTATCGGCTGGAAGTGACTGGAAAACAGTTAAAGCAGTATATGGAATGGTCTGCGTCATATTATAATACTTATCAGGACGGGGATCTGACCATTTCTTTTCAGGAAAATATGCGCAGCTACCTTTACGACATGTTTGACGGGGTCAGATATCAGATTGACATTTCCAAAGAGCCGGGCAGCCGGATCCGGAATCTGACCAGAATGGACGGCACACCGGTTGCGGACACGGATAAACTCGTTCTGGCAGTGAATAATTACCGCGCAAATTCCCAGCTGCTGACGTATGGCAGTGTATTTTCTGAGGAAAAGGGGGATGGGCTTCCGAAATTACTGGAAAAGGATGTTATGGCAGGGGAAGCTGTCCGCAGCATGATCGGAAAGTGGATTGTAGAAAAAAATCAGGGTGTTATTCAGCCGGAATTAAGCGGCAACTGGGAGATTACCGGTACGAACTGGAATCAGGCTCTGCATGAAAAAGCAGCACAGCTCGTAAAAGAAGGAAAGATTAGCATTCCTTCCTCATCTGACGGGAGAACACAAAATGTCAAAGCGGTTACTGCGGATGATCTGAAAGATTATGTGTCCATTGCAAAAATAAAACTGGATGCAAATGGCGGTACAGCAGCGTCTGCCATGTATTACGCGCAGGAAGGCCAGGCGTATGGGAGCCTGCCGTCAGCAGAAAGGGATGGATATCAGTTTGCAGGCTGGTATACAAAGAAAAATGGCGGCACGAAAGTAACAGAAAGTACAAACGCACAGACAGGTACACTGTATGCACACTGGAACAGTCTGTCAGAAGGACTGCAAAAAGCAGTGATCAGGAGCCTGAAAGCAGGAAAAGGAAGCTTTACCGTTAAGTATCGCAAGGTCAGTGGCGCGGATGGCTACAGAATAGAGTATGCTGCAGGCAGGGATTTTGCGAATGCAACAAAAGTATTTTCCAAAAAGACGGGTGCAACGGTGAAAAAGCTGGACAGCGGACAGACATACTATGTACGTGTCAGGGCATATGCAGCTGGGGAAAATGGGAAAAAAGTATTCGGAAAGGCCAGCAGTATCAAAAAGGTAAAAGTAAAATAAATCCTGGGGAGCCGGACGTTATATTCTGTAAAAGTCACAGGCAGACAGATCACCGCCTCCCACCGCATAGCCAATATTTAAATTTTACATTGCACAGATTTACTGACACACTAAAAGGCTCCTGTATCAATACATACAGGAGCCTTTTCCGCTTATCCTTCTAATCCGCAAGCTGCGTGCTCATATAATTACTGATAGCATCCAGCTTTACCTCTGTATAAGAGACCGGGCGGTTTGCTTCCACGCGGGCGTATACGGAAAATCCGATCCAGCACGCAACCGCGACTGCGGCAGCCCCGCCTGCGATGGTGTAGCCCAGACGTTTTCTCTTTTCCTGCTGGAGCTTTTGCTTCCGGGAATATTTTTCTTTTTTATATCGATCTACTTTTTGCTGGCTCATTCTAATAATCTCCTATTCTAAAATTCATATAAATGTGTTATAATAGTATTATATCTGTACATTTACGCACTGCATGCGGCAGGGCAACAGGGTATCTGACAGTGAAAGAATTACTGCCGCATCTGATTATACACGATTTTGATTCGTTTGTGGAGTAGGAATTATAATTTTTTTATGAAATTATTGTGAAAATATTGCATCCGGCAGGTGTTATCATTTATATTATTTGTATGTATAAATGAAAGAGCTGTTATGAAATAACGAACGATGGTCTGTGAAAAGGTATTTATAACAGCGCTTAAAAAATCAGGAAGGAAACAGACAAATGAAGACGGGACTCATTTTTGATATGGACGGCACACTCTGG
>CANTHI010000086.1 GCA_947653505.1 uncultured Eubacterium sp. | reverse complement strand
GATTATGAAGCCGAAAGAAATGGATTGGAACAAAAGGTGTCAGAAAGCCAGAAAAATGTAGCGATATCCGGAGCTGTGGAAGGGAATGTAAGATTTGACGTTTTTGCTCATAAGTGTAATAATATGCCAGAACAGTGAAATACTTATTGTCTGAGCCGTCTTCGGACGGGGAAATGGAGGTATTTATGACGAAAAATAAGAACGAATACTGTGTATATAAGGCAAGCCCGGGCGGAATCCAGAGACCGGTTTATTACGGAAACGAGCAGGACTGCCGGAAATTTTGTGAAGACAGGGATTATACCTATATTGATGAACATCAGGTTGTATGGTATCTGGAAGTCGGCTGCTGCAGACAGGAACACGAGATAAAGATATCGGCAAATACACCGATTAGCGCATAAGAAAAGTTGTTACATAAGATAAAATTTAATACGATACAGACGCGGCGTTTCTCTATCCCATAACAGGGAGAACGGAAACGCCGCTTTTTTATGCGGTGCTTCCCCACAGGATAGTATAAAAATTGACAATTCAGGTTTAGTAATTGATACAGCTTCCTTCCCCGGTTATGCTATACTCCAGATAGCTACAAACAGGGCAAAAGGAAAGGAGAAACCAGGATGAAAAAGAAAGTAATGGCCATAATTATGGCGGGAATACTGGCGGCAGGAAGTCTTCTGGCGGGCTGCGGCAGTAAGGATGAACAAAAAACAGGGGCAGATGCAGGCAGCAATGCGAAAGAAGTAAAGCTGAAGGTCTGGGGTTCGCAGGAAGATCAGGAAATGTACAAAAAGCTGATTGAGCTGTTTAAACAGGAGAATCCGGAAGCGGCAGACTGGACGATTGAACAGGCGGTTGTTATGGGCGCGGACGCGAAGACAGAGCTGTTAAAGGATGCGTCCACGGCGGCTGATGTTTTTGACTTTGCGTCAGATCAGGTGATGGAGCTGCAGGCTGCCAACGCATTGTACCGGATTACGAAAAATAAAGATCAGATCGTTGCCAACAATCTGGACGCGTCGATTCAGGCAGCAAGCGTGGACGGGGAACTGTACGGATATCCGGTAGCGTCTACGACGTTTGTTATGTTTTATGATAAGAGCATGTATACCGAGGAAGAAGTAAAGAACTTAAATACAATGATGGAAAAAGATCTTCCAAAGGGTGTAACGAATTTCTCGATGGATATTGATAACGGCTGGTACAATTCCTGCTTTTTCCAGGCGGTCGGATGCAGATTGTTTGGGGAAAACGGTATAGAACCGGATAAATGTGACTTTAATAATGAAAAAGGACTGCTGGCTGGAAATTATCTGGCAGATCTGGCTGCAAATAAGAAATTTGCCAATCAGGACGGTCCGGTGCTGTTAAAAGGATTTGAAAACCGTACACTGGGTGCGAGCCTTACCGGAACATGGGATGCTGCGCTGATCAAAGGATATCTGGGAGATGATTATGGCGTTGCCGTATTACCGAAAATCACACTGGAGGATGGTTCTGAGGTCCAGCTTGCAAGTATGATGAACTTTAACCTGACAGGTGTCAACGCACAGACGAAATATCCGGCAGAGGCGATGCAGCTGGCAGAGTTTATGACGAACAGCGAGACAGCGTTAAAGGCGCGTTATGAATTAAGACCGGGTTCTTCTACGAATAAGCTTATGGAAGAAACGATCGCTGCCGATTCAGATAATGAGGCATTACAGGTACTGACCGAGCAGGCAAAATTATCGGTTATGCAGACTTCCATTCCGCAGGTGGCAAACTTCTGGTCGCCGTCTGAAGCTTTTGGCGCAGGGCTGATGAACCAGACGATTACAAGAGATAACATGCAGGAAAGTCTGGACAAGATGGTACAAAGCACATTGTCCAAACTGGGATAGAAAAATAGAAATACATAAAGATCGAGAGATCAGCTTGGCGGCCGTTTCATTTTGAAGACGGCTGTCCATGCAGACCGGCACGTATCTGGCTGGTCTGCATGGACAGCAATCCTGAAGCGGCTGCTGGAAAGGAAGAACGATGAACAATAAGGAAAATGGATTGAGAGCCGCATTTCAGGAAGGTGATCTTAAGACCAGACTTTCTTTTTTGATTATGGGTTTTGGGAATCTGGCGAACCAGCAGATTGCCAAAGGGATCCTGTTTCTGGCGGTAGAGGCGGCTTTTATCGTGTATATGGTGCAGTATGGTGCACAGGCGATCTGGTCCTTGCGGAATCTGGGAGATACCCAGCAGGGATGGGTCTATGATGAAGCGCTGGGAATCGATGTCCTTCAGGACGGGGATAATTCCATGCTGCTTTTGCTATTTGGTATTGCGGCAGTGTTTATCGTGATCGGTTTTCTGGCGATTTACCGCAATAATGTCCTGTCGGCGTATAACCTGCAGAAGTTAAAGGAAAACGGTGAACCGGTACCGACGCTGAAGCAGGAGCTGACACAATATCTGGATTCCAGACTTTATGTAACTCTGATGGGTTTTCCGATGCTTGGAATCTTTTTGTTTACGATCCTGCCGCTTGTATTTATGATACTGGTGGCATTTACAAATTTTGACAGTACACATCAGCCTCCGGGCAATCTGTTTACCTGGGTAGGGCTTGAGAACTTCTGGACGATGATGGGCGCGGGCAGTACGATCGCGCATACGTTCTGGCCGATTCTGGGCTGGACACTGATCTGGGCGGTAGCCGCGACGTTTACGACTTATATTGGCGGTATTTTGCTGGCGCTTCTGATTAATAAAGAAAATGTCAGATTCAAAAGCTTCTGGAGAGTGATGTTTGTCATTTCCATCGCAGTGCCGCAGTTTGTAACGCTGCTTACGATGAGCACGATGCTGCAGGATGAAGGTGCTATTAATGTGCTGCTGCAGGATCTGGGGCTGATCAGCCATCCGATTGCGTTTTGGAAAGATCCGTTGATTGCGAGAATTACCATTATTATTATCAATTTCTGGATCGGTGTGCCGTTTACGATGATTACAGTAACCGGTATTCTGATGAATGTTCCAAAAGAGCTGTACGAGGCTGCGAAGGTGGACGGTGCGAACCGGTTCGTCATTTTTATGAAAATTACGATGCCGTATGTGCTGTTTGTAACGGCGCCGTCGCTCGTTACGAGTTTTATCGGCAATATCAACAACTTTAATGTCATCTACCTGCTGACAGCCGGAGGACCGGCAGATATTAATTACTTTCAGGCAGGAAAGACAGATCTGCTTGTTACCTGGCTGTATAAACTGACGACGACAGGAAAAGAATATTCTTATGCGTCTACGATTGGTATTATCGTATTTATCCTGTCAGCGACGTTTTCGCTGTTAGCTTACCGCAGGACGGCCGCATATAAAGAGGAAGGAGATTTTTCATAATGAAAGTAAAGAGAACGATCGATACCGTAGTCTCTCATGTCGCGCTTGCCATTTTAAGTGTGATCTGGGTTATGCCGATTCTCTGGGTTATACTCACTTCCTTCCGCGCGGAGGCGGGTTCCTTTACGCCTTATTTCTGGCCAAAAGGATTTACGATCGACAACTACGTCAATCTGTTTACGGATAAGCAGTTTTACTTTGGCAGATGGTTTGCCAATACATTTTTTGTTGCCATTTGCTCCTGTGCGATTTCTACCATATTCGCACTGTCTACGGCATACTGTCTGTCAAGACTGCGGTTTAAATTCCGTAAGCCGTTTATGAACATGGCGCTGGTGCTGGGAATGTTCCCGGGATTTATGTCCATGATCGCGGTTTATTATATTTTAAAGGGAATTGGCATCAGCCAGTCTCTGCTGGCGCTTATTTTAGTCTATTCCGGAGGCGCCGGACTCGGTTTCTACATATTAAAAGGTTTTTTTGATACGATTCCGAAAACGCTGGACGAATCCGCAATGCTGGACGGAGCGACAAAATTTCAGGTATTTTACCGGATTGTACTGCCGCTGTCCAAACCGATGATTACTTACACGGCGCTGACTTCTTTTATGGGACCGTGGGTAGACTATATTTTTGCCAGTGTCATTATGGGCGACAATTATGATAATTATACAGTCGCGATTGGTCTGGCCAAAATGCTGGACAGAGAGTTTATTAACTATTATTACACACGGTTCGCGGCGGGCAGCGTGCTTGTTTCGATACCGATTGCACTTATATTTGTAATAATGCAGCGCTTTTATGTAGGCGGCGTTGCGGACGGTGCGGTAAAAGGATAAGATTCATAAATCAAAAGAAAAAGGGGACACTATGACGGCAGTTGAATGGAAAAAGCTGTTTGATTCCGAACAGTTTCAGGAGCAGTATACTTATACAGGAAATGATCTGGGAGCGGTTTATGGCAGGGAGCGTACCAGCTTTAAGGTATGGGCGCCGACTGCCAGTGAGGTTTCGCTGCAGCTGTATACGACAGGCTGCGGGGAAGATGGTAAACAGGAAAGCCTGATGCTCAGTACATCTATGAAACAGGCAGACCACGGGGTATATGAAACGACTGTGGAAGGCGATCTGCATGGGGTTTATTATACGTATACCGTGACTGTGGACAAAAAAGCGACAGAGACCGCGGACATTTATGCGAGAGCCGCGGGGGTTAACGGAGTCCGCAGCATGGTTGTGGATCTGGAGCGTACCAATCCGTCCGGCTGGGAGGATGACAGACATGTATTTCATCCGCTGGGCAAAAGTCAGATCTGGGAAGTTCATATTGGTGATTTCAGTCAGGATCCAGCCAGCGGTGTCAGCAAAGAGCATAGGGGAAAATATCTTGCGTTTACCGAAGATACGACGTTAAACAACGACGGAGTCCATCCGACATGCGTCAGCTATCTGAAACAGCTTGGCATCACCCACATTCACCTGCTGCCGGCTTTTGACTATGGTTCTGTGGATGAGCGTACGTGCGATACGTTTAACTGGGGTTACGATCCGCTCAATTATAATGTACCAGAGGGATCTTATGCGACAGATCCGTTCCACGGCGAAGTCCGCATCCGTGAATTTAAGGAAATGGTGGCCGCACTTCACAGAGCCGGAATTTCGGTCATTATGGATGTCGTGTTTAACCATACCAGTTTTCGTGACTCCCCATTCCATCATACCGTACCGTATTATTATTACCGTCTGCATGAGGACGGTACCTACGCGGACGGCTCCGCCTGCGGTAACGATACGGCAAGCGAACGTCCGATGTTTCGCAAATATATGACAGATTCCATTTTATACTGGGTTCGTGAGTACCATATCGATGGCTTCCGGTTTGACCTGATGGGTCTTCATGATACGGATACGATGAACGCCATCCGAAAGGCACTCAATAAACAGAAAGACGGCTCACAGATTTTTCTCTATGGAGAGCCGTGGGCCGCGGCCAGCAGTCCTCTGCCGGAAGGAAGCTACCCCTCCACCAAAGAATATATTGACCTTCTGGCAGATGGCATAGCCGTATTTAACGATGATACAAGAGACGCGGTCAAAGGACCTTATGACAGGCTGCAGATTCCTGGATTTGTAAACGGAAAGCGGCATCTGGAGGAAAATATCCGCCGTGCGATTCAGGGCCTTTTTGATAAAGAGGAAAAAAACCAGCCACGGTCTCCGGCGCAACTGATTAATTATGTCTCTGCCCACGATAACAGCACACTCTGGGATAAACTCACAGACTCCGTAAAAAAAGACGGAGATTATGAGACGATGCACGAAGATCTTTTGTCCATGAACCGTCTCGCGGCTGCGATCATACAGTTTTGCGCAGGTATCCCGTTTATGCAGGCAGGGGAGGAAGCCGGAAGAACCAAGCAGGGCGAAGATAACAGCTACAATCTTTCTAAACAGTTAAACCAGCTGGACTGGCAGCGGATGTACCGGTTTGCGGATTTAACGGACTACTATCGGGGGCTGCACAGAGTCCGTATCAGCTTTTCCGGCTTTTATGACCTGACTCCTCAGGCGCGCAGGCGTCCCAAATTCGATACACATGTTCCGTCCGGTGTCGTCGCATATACGGTCGACGGCATACAGGGAACGGATTTGTGGAAACAGGCAGTCGTTGTACTGAATGCAGGGAAAACAGAGCTTGCGTTCACGCTGCCGTCCGGCAGATACCAGCAGATTGTCACCGACAGACAGGCAGATCCAGCCGGGATCCGTACAGTCACGGGTACGGTGCAGATACCAGCCATCAGCGCGGCGGTTTTTGTTTGTGAATAAGCAGCCTGTATAATTAAAAAGAAATAATATTTTGTCAGAATAGTTGTTAATAACATTGTATCTGCAATAAATGATATCAGGAGTTAGAAAATGGATCTTTTAAAAATGATCATCGTAGATGACGAACCCATTACCTTGCAGGGGCTTGTCCAGACCTACGACTGGGAGCGGATGGGATTTCAGGTAACAGGCTTTGCAGAAAACGGCGAACGTGCACTTGCCCTGATCAGAAAGATCCATCCCCATCTCGTCCTGACCGATATCCGTATGAAGGAAATGACCGGACTGGAAATGATGGAAGCAGCCAGACAGGCTGGGGAAGAGCCTGTCTTTGTGGTTATCAGCGCGTACCGGGACTTTGAATATGCAAAAAAAGCATGTGATGTCGGGGCATTTTCTTATCTGGTAAAGCCCATTGATGAAGAACAGCTACAGGAAGTGATGCATTCGGTCTATGAAACCTGCCTGAAAAAAATCAAAAGCGAGCAGGAGCGTGAGAATTTCAAACGGATTCTGATGGGCGATCAGCACAATTATCTGCAGGTGATGACGCAGAAATATTTACAGGGAAGCTTAAATGATGAAAAGATGCAGGAAGTATTGCAGATCCTGCGACGGGAAATCCGCGGGACGCAGCGTTTTATCTGTGTCTGCGCGGATATTGATATTTCTTATAAGATTATAGACCCATTGTATTACGAAACGGAGCGGACCTGCCTGTTCCGGTATCTGGAGCAGGTTTTCCAAGGCAGATTTGAATTTCAGAGCATGGATATGGAAAATGGAAACCATGTATTTTTGCTGCGGACCGATACGCCGGGTGGTGTAGAAGAGATAAAAAAGATCTTAAAGGAAGCTGCCGGCATGCTGAAAAGTCCGGTGATCTCGGCGATTTCCGGTGAACATGCAGGTTTTGCGGGGATGAAAAAAAGCTTCTGGCAGGCAGTGCATTTTTTTGAAACCGCCAGTGAAGCGGGAGCCAATGCCTTTACTTCGGACAGGCAGGAGGAAGTCTGTGAAGAGCAGATGTCGCTGCCTGAGATTGAAAAGACAGTTATGAACGCCATCCGCAGAAATGATAAAACGCAGCTGAAAGAAGCGATGGTACAGTTTGTATACCAGCTTCCGGAAGAAAAAACGGGTGACAGCCAGAAAAAATATATCCACAGGCTGGCTGTTATGGTAGAATTTATGTTACAGGATTCCTATGGACTGACAAAAGAGCTGGAACACAATTTTCAGAATCTGTACACCAATCTGAACCAGATCAGTATGATGAAAGCAATTGATATCTGTTACCGTCTGTTTGTACAGGTGATTGAGGAACGGATGCGCTGTGCCAAAAGCAGGGATATCGCTTTTTTCAGCGAATATATGTCGAAGGCGCTTGCCTACATCGACGAGCATATCCATGACGAAACGCTTTCCCTGACCGCGGTTGCGGCAGAGGTATATTTAAATCCGGTTTATTTTGGCAGGGTATTTAAAAATACTCAGAATATTTCATTTAAACAATATCTTCTGGAGCTGCGGATGGAACTTGCAAAAAAGCTGATCGTAGAGGGAAAGGACAATATTTCGGTCATTTGTGAAAAGGTTGGCATTCCAAACCGTTCTTATTTCTCACAGGTATTTAAGCAGTATACCGGCATGCTGCCCAGTGAATACAAAAAGGAACAGGAACCATGAAAAAAATCCACGGGATACAGAGTCTTTTTTTAAAATATGTACTGACGCTTCTTGCGATGGCAATGATATTGTCAGGAATTGGCATCGGGACGCTGCTTGGCAGAAATGTGAATCGGGCGATTGTCAGTCAGTTTACGTATGTGAACGACCGGATTGCCGTGCAGCTGCAAAATGAATATGCCAGAACGGACGCGGTCATGAAACGCTTTCTGGAGAGTCCGGAGATCCAGGACAGTCTGCGCAGCCGCAAGCCGGACAGCATTGAAAAAGAAAAGCTGGAGCTGCTGCTGTCGTATGCAGACTTAAAATATATGGAGACGTATATCTATGTAGACAATAAGAACAATCTGTATCTGCAGGCTTACCGGAACACAAGCTATGAAAAGCTCTGTGCAAGTGGCTTAATAAAAGAGCTGGGCGATGCATATTCCAAAACCCGCTGGATCTGGACAAAAGACCGCGTGTTTGACAGGGAAGGCAGCTATCTGTTTATCGGCCGGTACATGCGGAACATGGAATTTCATCACGAACCGGGCATGCTTTTTTTTCAGGTCAATGACGGTTTTTTCCGGAATATTTTAAAGGATGCCGCGCAGGAAGACGGGATCTGCATGATTCTGGATACAGACGGGAAGCTCTGCTACCGGACGCATCAGGACAGCTATGAATTTTCCAAAAAGCAGGAAGAGAATCTGCGTAAAAAGATATCGGAATATCAGGACAAAGGCATCCTGCAGGCCAGATTTGATCTGAAAGGGCTGGGAACGGTGCTGTTTCAGACGGTTTCAGACAGTGGTTTTACAGCGGTGACGCTCATCCCGGATTCGATCTTTCACGCTGTGGCGGTGCGGAACCTGCTGATTCTGCTCGGCGTGTATGCGGTGATTGCCGCGGTAGCAGTGATCTGCAGCGTTTATTTTTCCAGAAGATTTACAAAACCAGTCACAGAGATCAGCAACGCCATGAAAGCATTCGAAGGCGGTGATTTTTCCAGTCATCTGCAGCTGCATACCCATACTGAGCTGGACGCGATCGGCAACGCGTTCAACAATATGGTAAAAAATATCGAACAGCTCGTGCAGGAAGTCAGGGAAAACGAACAGGCACTGCGAAAGAGCGAGCTTAGCTCCCTGATGTATCAGATCAATCCGCACTTTTTATACAATACACTGGATACGATCTATATGCTGGCGCGCATCAATAAAGAAGAAGTTACAATGAAGATGATACAGGCGCTTTCCGGCTTCATGAAAATAAGCCTGAGCAAAGGAAGCGACGTCATTCCGGTATCCGACGAGCTGCAGCATGTAAAAAGTTATATGGAGATTCAAAAAATACGAAACAATGACCTGTTTCAGTACGAAATATCCTGCGAGGAGCACCTGAAACAGGTCCCGGTACTCAAGCTGATCTTACAGCCGCTCGTAGAAAACGCGATTAAACACGGATTTGCGAAAATATATCAGGGCGGCAGGATTGTGATACGGGTATGGCAGGACGGACAGGAGCTTGTATTTCAGATCGAAAATAACGGAGAGCCGATGAAGCCGGAGGTAATCGAGCTCATTCAGATGATGCGCAGGGAAGAATTGTCCGCGGTCCGCTGCGCGTTTCCAGGGCAGGACAGCGGGTACGGAATCGGGAATGTGATCAGCCGCCTGCGGTTGAAATACGATGACCGGATTGCGTTTTCTTATACATCAGATGCACAGTCTACCTGCTGTACGATCCGCATTCCTTTGCAGGAAGCGGTGGAAGAGAATATTTCATGCTGATAAAATAAATGCTGGTGAAGCGCATGCGGCAGAAATAATGCGTACAAAAGAAATATAGAAAAAGGAACACAGATGAAGGAAAGGCAGCAGAAGGGAAGCGGAAAAGGAAAGGCAGCAGAAGGGAAGCGGAAAAGGAAAGGCAGCAGTAAGGCAGCGGAAAAGGAAAGGCAGCAGAAGGGAAGCGGAAAAGGAAAGGCAGCGGAAGGGAAGCGGAAAAGGAAAGGCAGCAGAAGGAAAGCGGATAAATGGAATGCAGTGGAAGCAGGCTGAATACGAAAAGTAAATGAAAGAAAAGCAGATAAAGGAAAGCAGATGAAAGAAACGCAGATATATAATGCAGATGTAAGAAATAAGGATAAGAAAAACGCAGACAAAAAAATGCCGGGGAAGAAAAATGGAATATCAGAAGGAAGCAGGATACTGGCCGGCAGCAAAAACAGACTGGCAGTTCTATGCGTAATTCTGTGCTGTTGTCTGACTGGCGGATGCGGGCAGAAAGAACCGTATATGGTATCACAGGCGAAGGATGGACCA